>NZ_VPEG01000029.1:0-35520 GCF_013417275.1 Acinetobacter sp. YH16038
ATTTAGGAAAAACAGGTTGGACAGTTCAACGTTTACTCAGAATAATTCAAGTGAATTTGTTTGAAAGAAGAACTTTAAAAGCTTTATTTTCACCCGATAAAATACCCATAAAACAAGAGGAAGCTCATTTGAGCTTCCTCTTGTGAAAAATTGTGGGACAGCAATGGGGCACTCTCTCCTTTTTCAAAGGAGGATTGGAGAGAATAAAATTACTTCAATAACGGCTTTAAGAATTTCCCTGTATGTGAAGCCTTAACTTTCACAACATCTTCCGGAGTACCTTCCGCGATAATCATACCGCCACCCGCACCACCTTCAGGCCCAAGGTCTACCACCCAGTCTGCAGTCTTGATCACATCCAAGTTATGTTCAATCACAACAATGGTATTCCCTTTATTGCGTAGCTCATGCAGGATGTCCAGCAGCTTGGCAATATCATGGAAATGCAGACCAGTGGTTGGCTCATCCAGGACATACAGGGTTTTACCGGTATCCCGTTTGGCCAGCTCACGTGCCAGTTTTACCCGTTGTGCTTCACCACCGGAAAGAGTGGTAGCAGACTGACCCAGACGGATATAACCTAAGCCCACCTGATTCAGCGTTTCCAGACGACGGTGAATCACTGGAATCGCATCAAAGAAATGCATAGCATCTTCAACGGTCATCTGCAATACATCAGAAATATTCTTGCCTTTGTAGTTCACTTCCAGCGTTTCACGGTTGTAACGCTTGCCATGACAGGCGTCACACGGCACATACATATCCGGCAGAAAGTGCATCGCTACCTTAATCATGCCATCACCTTCACAGGCCTCACAGCGTCCGCCTTTCACGTTAAACGAGAAACGGCCAGCGGTATAACCACGCGCTTTGGCTTCCGGAGTCTGTGAAAACAGTTCACGAATTGGAGTAAACAAACCGGTATAAGTTGCTGGGTTCGAACGTGGCGTACGGCCAATCGGGCTCTGGTCAATATCAACCACTTTATCCAGAAATTGCAGACCATCAATTGAGTCAAACTTCTCAGCAGTTAGCGTGGTTGCACCATTCAGCTGAGTCGCTGCTAGTGGCAACAGAGTCCGGTTAATCAACGTAGATTTACCAGAACCTGAAACACCGGTGACACAAGTCATGATTCCCAATGGAATGGTCAGATCGACTTTCTTCAGGTTATGCCCGGCAGCACCCATCAATTTGATCTGTTCTTCCGGTTTTGGTGGCTGAACCCGTTTTTTCGGCACTTCAATTTTCAGTTTGCCAGACAGATATTTACCGGTCAGGGAATCTTTATTTTTAGCGAGTTCCTGATAGGTTCCTTCTGCAATCACATGACCGCCATGCACACCGGCACCCGGACCAATATCAATAATATGGTCTGCAGCACGAATTGCATCTTCATCATGTTCGACCACTAAAACGGTATTACCGAGATCACGCAGACGAATCAGGGTTTGTAACAGGCGATCATTATCACGCTGATGCAGACCAATCGAAGGTTCATCCAGCACATACATCACACCCATGAGGCCAGCACCAATTTGTGAAGCCAGACGGATACGCTGTGCTTCACCACCAGACAAGGTTTCGGCAGAACGGGACAGACTCAAATAGTTCAGACCGACAGATACCAGGAAGTGCAGGCGTTCACGGATTTCCTTGAAAATCTTGTCCGCAATTTCACCACGCGCACCTTCCAGATTAATGCCCTGATAATAGCTCTCGGCATCGCCAATCGACATGCGGGTAACGTCGGCAATGGTCTTGTCCAGAATTTTCACATTACGTGAGATTTCATTCAGACGTGAACCATCACAAGCATCACAAGCGGCATTGGATAGATACTGCGCCAGATCATCACGCACATAATTGCTTTCGGTTTCGCGGTAACGGCGTTCCAGATGCGGCAAAATACCTTCAAATGGCATCACCCGGTTATGACGACGACCACGTTCATCAATATAGCTCAGGTCAATTTTTTCTTTGCCGGTACCGTACAGGAATTTTTTCTTGGTATTGGCATCCAGTTCATTCCAAGGCATTTCCAGAGAAAAACCAAAATGCTCAGCTACTTTTTGCAGCATGCCATAATAATATGGACGCTGACGGTCCCAGCCACGAATCGCACCCTGGCTAATGCTGACCTCCTGATTGGGAATCAGTTTGTCTGCACTAAAATGGCTACGGGTACCCAAACCATCACAGACCGGGCAGGCACCGAAGGGATTGTTAAATGAAAACAGGCGTGGCTCCAGTTCAGCCACAGCGCGGTCACATTCCGGACAGGAGTGTTTGGCAGAAAACACGCGATCATCATTTTCGCCTTTCATCCAGGACAGGATCGCAATATCTCCACCGAGACGCAGTGCAGTTTCAAAACTTTCTGCAATCCGGTTACCGAGATCATCACGCACCTTAAAGCGGTCAACCACGACTTCAATAGTATGTTTTTTCTTTTTGTCCAACTCAGGTGGCGGATCAATTTCCATGATCTCGCCATCGACACGTGCACGCACAAAGCCCTGGCTTTGCAGTTGCTCAAATAACGCTGTGTACTCACCCTTACGTTCACGCACGACAGGCGCTAACAATAACAGCGCAGTGCCTTCTTCCAGTTCTTTAACCGCATCGACCATTTCAGTTACGGTCTGTGCCACCATGGGCAGATCGTGTTCCGGACAGTAAGGTGTACCTACGCGTGCATAGAGCAGACGTAAATAGTCATAGATTTCGGTAATGGTACCTACAGTCGAACGCGGGTTATGGCTAGTCGATTTCTGTTCGATAGCAATGGCTGGGCTTAAACCCTCAATCGAATCAACTTCCGGCTTTTCCATTTGCGAAAGGAATTGACGCGCGTAGGCAGACAGAGATTCTACATAACGGCGTTGACCTTCCGCATATAACGTATCGAATGCCAATGAGGACTTACCTGAACCAGACAGTCCCGTAATCACCACAAACTTGTCGCGTGGAATATCAAGGTTCACATTTTTCAGGTTATGGGTACGTGCACCTCGAATACGGATGTGACTTTGGCTCATGCAATGATCCTAGAAAATTCATCAAAAACCTTTATATGATACCGAATGAAAAATGTTCAAGTGCAAATAAAAGTATTTTAAACGTCAAGTTGTGTCGGATATTGGTCAAAAGATCAGTACTAAAGCAACTGGGGGAAAATGTAGATTAGATTTGCTCTTTTCCAAACATCTAATGGATGAAATTTCATGATGCATAACTCCATCGAAATTAGCTTCACTTTCCATCATTTAGGGTTTGGCTTAAAAATAAAAAAGCCCTGTATTAAACAGGACTCAGTCAATAGAAACTAAAATTAATCATCCAGACCTAGCCATTGGCGTTGTTCATAAGCACTATCCCAGAACAGCCATTCCAGACGTGCTGCATGGGTATAGGCCTGATGCATTTTTTCCAGAGTATCAGCATCGACCCGCGCTGCCACCCGATCCACAGTAGCAATTACATTGCGTACCGCTGTATGAAAATCCTCACCGGCATAGGTATCAATCCAGGCCTGATACGGATTATTCGGCGCTGCCTTATCGACAATATCCTTACCCACTTCTGCATAGATCCAGAAACATGGCAAAAGGGCAGCTAGAACCACCGGATAACTTTCTGCCCAGGCCGTTGCCTGTAAATAAGAAGTGTAATGATGGCAGGCCAGAGTCAAAGGTGTATTTTCAAATTGGGTTTTGCTGATGCCAAAATCCTGCATAAAGCCATCATGCAGGCTGCGTTCGACCACAATGGCAGTTTTAGCGGCTTCACTGAACTGAATTACATCATCTGCTTCAAAAGCTTTGGCTGCACAGACCGCCAGCGCACGGCCATAGGCCAGTAAATAATGCGCATCCTGAATCACATAATGACTAAAAGCTTCACGGCTTAATGTTCCCTGCGCCAGCTGCTGGTTAAAAGGCAGCGCCAATGTCTTTTGATAAAGTCCGAGATTACGTTGCCATACGTCTTGAGAGAAACTCATACTGAAATCCTTAGCAGTTGAAGTCAAAATATCCAGCACTATAGCAAAGATGAATCTGTTTAAAAGATCAGCAAATCTGAAAAGCAGAAAATACCTAAAAATGGTTCAGGAAGTGCTTTGGTTTAGGCGGCAAAAGTTTCATAATTGGGACAACTTTGAGTCTTAGTATTTCTCTACGTTTAAAGAAATGCATTTAATGAAATTTATCTAAGGTCGATATATATGTTGAAACACTTTGGTTTCTCAATCGTATTTTCGATCGTGTGCCTTGGTTTGTCTGCTTATTGGGGATTCACCCATGGTCCGGAAGCGGGCCTGCAAACCATGTTCACAGCACTGACCATCACCGCTATTCTGGCGATTATGGAAGTGTCGTTGTCGTTTGATAACGCGGTTGTCAATGCATCCGTCCTGCGCGGTTGGGATCATTTCTGGAAAATGATTTTCCTGACGGTCGGGATTCTGGTTGCAGTTTTCGGGATGCGCCTGATTTTCCCGGTGGTCATTGTGGCCGTGACTGCGGATATGGGCTTTATGGAAGTGGTGCAGCTCGCCTTAAATGCACCAAAAGAATATTCGGCTAAACTGATGGCACATCATGCCGAGATTTCTGCCTTTGGTGGTGCCTTCCTGATGCTGGTATTTCTGAACTTCTTCCTGGATGAAGAAAAAGACACCCACTGGTTCCGCATGCTGGAACGCCGTCTGGCGCATCTGGCAAACGTTCCGGCGATGTCAGTCTTTATTACCCTGATTGCCTTATTAATCATGGATTTTCAGGTCGAAGAAGCAAAACGTCTGGATGTTATTCTGGCAGGGATCTGGGGAATCGTGATTTATATCGGGGTACAGGTCCTAAGCCATATGTTAGGTGGGGAACCGGAAGTAGACGAAGAGGGCAACGCCGTTCGTCATGATGCTGAAGGCGTACCGACTGGCGTGGTGAAAGCCGGCTTTGGTGGTTTCCTTTACCTAGAAGTACTCGATGCATCTTTCAGTTTCGACGGGGTAATCGGGGCCTTTGCGATTACATCTGACGTGGTAATCATCATGCTAGGCCTGGCCATCGGTGCGATGTTCGTGCGTTCGATGACTATTTACCTGGTCGATAAAGGCACGCTGGATGCCTATATCTATTTGGAACATGGCGCGCACTATGCGATTGGTGCTCTGGCATTTATCATGCTGGCAAGCAGTACCGGTGTACATATCCCTGAAGTGGTGACTGGTCTGATCGGTGTGGCTTTCATTATCTGGGCAGTCATTGCTTCGATCCAATATACCAAGCGTCAGTTATTAAAAGCAGGCAAATAGCCCCGTGATCGCTGAACAGAAGCGTAGCTCCGGCTACGCTTTTTTATCCATTGGAGCGTAAAACCTCGTGGTTCAGCACGAGGATATAAGCGACTGGAGTAAACCACATGAACGACACGAAATGTCGTTTTAAATACTTGTACTATAGTCACTATTAAGAAAAATACTGTTAAAATAATTGGATGAAGACACTCAAATTACGCATAAAAGACAAACATTGCAAGGTGCTAAATCAGTTAGCATCCGAAGTAAATTTTGTTTGGAATTATGTCAATGATTTGTGTTTTAAACATCTTCAAAAAAAACAACAATTCTTTTCAGCATACGATATTGCAAAATACACGAAAGGCACATCGAAAGAATGCAACTTGCACAGTCAAACTATTCAGGCAGTGACAGAAGAATTGGTCACAAGACGCAAGCAGTTCAAAAAAGCAAAACTAAAATGGCGTGTCAGTAATAAAAAATCAGCTAGACGTTCACTAGGTTGGATACCGTTTAAAAAGGTTGCAATCAAATATGCTGATGGCTGTGTTCAATATGGTAAACACCAATTCAAGTTATGGGATAGTTACGGTTTAAGTCAATACAGGGTTAAAACAGGCTCATTCGTTGAAGATAGCCGAGGCCGTTGGTATGTATGTCTTGTAGTTGACAATGCTAAAACAAAAACCACCGCTAAAACCTCAATTGGCATAGATTTAGGTTTAAAAGATTTAGCCACTTGTTCAGATGGTGTAAAACTTAAAGCCCCTCAAATCTATCGGAAATATGAACAAAAACTTGGTATTGCTCAACGTGCAAAAAATAAAAAACGAGTGAAAGCAATTCACGCCAAGATTAAAAATGTAAGACAAAACATGCTGCATCAATTCAGCCATAAACTAGTAAAAGAACATGCAGCAATCTTCGTTGGCAATGTGAATGGCAAAGCATTAGCGCAAACCAAACTAGCCAAGTCTGTGTTAGATGCCAGTTGGACAACACTAAGAACCATGCTCAAGTATAAATGCGAGAACGCAGGGGTATGGTATGAAGAAGTCAATGAAGCCTATACCACCCAAACTTGTTCGTGCTGTGGCTCACGCTCCAGTAGTCCGAAAGGTAGAGCAGGTTTAGGAATAAGAGAGTGGCAGTGTGGTGAGTGTGGTAGCTCATGGGATCGGGATGTAAATTCCGCACTGAATATTCTTGCGCTCGGGCATGAGCGTCTAGCAGTAGGAATCCCCTTGCTTTAGCTGGGGGAGGATGTCAATTTTCAGATAGTCCTCATCTTTATTTCAAATAAAATTCATGCATTCCTTTGAGCGGAATGGCCTATAATCTACGCATCAAGATTAACTAACTCGATCGCCAGACTTTATGATGAATGCCTTAGAACGTCGCTCGACCTTTGCCCTGAGCAGTATTTTCGCACTGCGCATGCTGGGGTTGTTTATGATCATCCCTGTATTCTCGGTAGCAGGGCAGTCATATGAATATGCTACGCCGGCACTGATTGGTCTGGCGGTGGGTATTTATGGCCTGACACAGGCCATTTTACAGATTCCGTTTAGCCTGATTGCAGACCGCTATAGCCGTAAGCCACTGGTGGTTTTGGGCTTGTTGCTATTCGCTCTAGGTGGTGCGATTGCTGCAATGTCTGACACCATTTATGGCGTGATCATCGGTCGTGCGATTGCGGGTGGTGGAGCAGTTTCAGCAGTGGTAATGGCCTTACTGGCCGATGTGACCCGCGAAGAAAACCGCATGAAAGCCATGGCGGTGATGGGCATGAGTATCGGCCTGTCCTTTGTGGTGGCCTTTACCATGGGGCCGTGGGTGACAGGACTGGTCGGCATTTCCGGTCTGTTCTGGGTGACCACCGTAATGGGCTTGGCTGCGATTGCGATGTTGTTGATGGTCCCTAAAGTTACCCGTCATCATAAAAATTTTCAGCAGGGCTATCTGGAGCAGCTAAAACAGGTCCTGAAAATGGGGGATCTGAACCGTCTGCATATTTCAGTATTTACCCTGCATTTGCTGCTCACAGCCATGTTTATTTATGTGCCATCGCAACTGATTGAAGTTGCTGAACTGCCATTATCGAGCCATGGTTGGGTCTATCTGCCGCTGCTGGTCGTCAGTCTGTTTTTTGCCTTCCCGAGCATTGTACTGGCAGAGAAATATCGCAAGATGCGCAGTATTTTCCTGACAGCGATTGGCGGGATTATTCTGGGTCTGTTGATCATGATTTTTGGCTTTGAATCCAAATATGTGCTGATCGGTGGATTAGGTTTATTCTTTATTGCCTTTAACGTCATGGAAGCCTTATTGCCCTCATGGTTGTCCAAAGCAGCCCCGATTCAATCTAAAGCCACTGCGATGGGCGTGAATGCCAGTAGTCAGTTTCTGGGCGCGTTTTTTGGCGGGATTATCGGTGGACAATTGTTGTTACTCAACAACACTTCGCTCGGTTGGAGTATTTTATCGGCAATTGCTATAATTTGGCTGCTCATGAGTTTTGGGTTGGCTCAACCACGCTATCTTTCATCGCTCGTGCTTCGTCTGCCAGAGAGTAAACAAACAGATGAATGGACTTCTCAACTTTTGGCGATTCGTGGTATTGAAGAGGTTGTGGTCATGTCTGAACAGCAAGTCGCCTTTGTCAAGGTCGATAAACAGCAGGTTGATGATGTTTCGCGACAACAATTAACGCACTTGTTAGGTAAAGAGGTAGCCATTTAAACATAACTCTTATAAAGTAAAATATAGAAATAAATAGGAAGTGTACGTCTGATGCGTGGTGTTAATAAGGTCATTTTAGTTGGTACTTTAGGTCGAGATCCTGAGACCAAAACTTTCCCAAATGGTGGTTCTCTCACTCAATTCTCTATCGCAACCAGCGATTCATGGACTGATAAAAATACGGGCGAACGTAAAGAGCAAACCGAATGGCATCGTATTGTGCTGCATAACCGTTTAGGTGAAATTGCACAGCAATATCTGCGCAAAGGTTCTAAAGTTTATATCGAAGGTTCATTACGTACCCGTCAATGGACAGATCAAAGCGGTCAAGAACGCTACACAACGGAAATCCGTGGTGAGCAAATGCAAATGCTGGATTCTGGTCGTCCACAAGGCGAGCAGGGCGATAACGGTTTTAACCAGCCACGTTTTAATAACAATAACCAGGCTGGCGGTTATGGCAATAATCCACAAGGTGGTTATAGCTCAGCGCCTCAGCAAGGTGGTTTTAACAATAATCAGGGCAGTGGTTATGGCAACAATAACCAAAATAACCAAGGTAGTTATGCGCCGAAGTCTGCACCTGCTCCAGTAGCAGCACCTGCAGCCGATCTGGATGATGATCTTCCGTTCTAATCCCGACATTAGAAAGGCAAATCATCATCAAAACCCGCCATTTGGCGGGTTTTTCATATCTGGGTTCTTCTATTTTTTCACTGAGACCCACATCGTGATCACCGCCCGAAACACAACTTCTTCTGCAGTATCTTTAATTTCTACATTGACCAGATAATCGCTGCCTTCCTTCCATATAAAGTTAGGCTCGGCGGGTGTCGCAATCGCAACTAGGTCAGTAGTAGCTTTTTTGACATATTCGACCTGCATACCCTTGGGAATCCAGCGATGAGTTTTCGGAACGGTTGCATCGGTCATGGTACCGCCTGCCAGTTCAGCCATGTTACACATGGCAATCGCGTGTACAGTGCCTAAATGATTCAGTACGGCACGATGTTTCTTAATGCTCACTGCACAATAACCAAGCTTTAAATCTTCAAACAATGGAGAAATACTGCCGAAATAAGGTGCTTTTAGACAAAGTAATTTAGAAAAAAGATATTTACCGGCTGGCTTATTTTCTAAGCTTTTCCAGATTTTTAGGGCTTGGCTCATTTATAACTTCCTGTATATTATTTTTTAATCAGAATAATATTCTCATACAGAATATTATTCTGTATTGGCGCATCTGACAAAAACCAGACATCAGGCTGCCAGCCTGCTTTTAAAAATAGAGAGGATTTAAATATTAAAGATGCAAAACATGGAATTGCTGGAAAGGATTTTTAAGGGAAGACGGGCTTTACTCAAACGTCAGATTCTGGAATGTGCATTGACAGAGTTTCTGCGTACAGGCATTGCTGCGACTACGATTGAAATGATCCGTGATCAGGCCGATACCAGTATCGGGGCGATCTACCATCATTTTAAAAACAAGGAAGGGATCATTGCAGCACTGTATATTTCAGCACTTACAGATCAGTCGGAGCAGCGTTTGCAGGCTTTGTCACAAGTTCAGGGTATTGAACGAGGTATACAGGCAGTGATTCAGAGTTATATCGATTGGGTTGTAGCATATCCTGATTTTGCCCGCTTTCTTTATGCCGCGCATCATACAGTTCAAAATAGTGACTTCAAAGAGGAATTGCAGCAGTCGAATCAGCAGCGCAATCAGGAATTAAAACAATGGCTGGCTCAGCAGGCAGATATCAGTCAATTACAAGCTATTCCCTTAGAACTGCTTATGTCACTGATCATTGGACCCACTGAAAGTTATTGCTGGAGCTGGTTATCTAGTCGAGTCCACGCCTCTCCTAAACACTATGCAGCAGCCTTGGCAAAATCGGCCTGGAAATCTATACAGCATTTTCAAGAAAGTAAAACCGTCAAAATCGATTAAACAAATCAGAAAGATAAAAATAAAAGGAACTATAAATCTAAAAAACCGATAGTTTTAATAAAAAGTTACGGTTTTACCTATTGGTGATTTTTGCGTATTCTTAACTACATCAAATGAACACACACTTTCACGAATAGATAGGAATAGACTTATGAGTTTAATCAATACTGAAGTTAAGCCATTCAACGCAACTGCTTACCACAATGGCCAATTTATTGAAGTGTCTGAGCAAGACATGAAAGGCAAATGGTCTGTAGTATTTTTCTATCCTGCTGACTTCACATTTGTTTGTCCAACAGAATTAGGCGATCTTGCTGATCAGTATGCTGAATTCCAGAAACTGGGCGTAGAAATCTACTCAGTATCTACCGACACGCACTTCACGCACAAAGCTTGGCACGATACTTCTGACGTGATTGGTAAAATCCAGTATCCAATGATCGGCGATCCAACCTGGACTTTGGCGAAAAACTTTGAAGTGCTGATTGAAGCTGATGGTCTGGCGGATCGTGGTACTTTCGTGATCGATCCAGACGGTAAAATCCAGATCGTTGAAATCAACGCGGGCGGTATCGGTCGTGACGCGCAAGAACTGCTTCGTAAAGTAAAAGCGGCTCAATATGTACACGCTCACCCAGGTGAAGTATGTCCTGCAAAATGGAAAGAAGGTGAAGCGACTCTTGCTCCTTCAATCGACCTGGTCGGTAAAATCTAATTCGATAACACTTTATCGAAATTGAAAAAACCCAGCCCTCAGCGCTGGGTTTTTTATTGTCTACTGCTCATGACTACTTAAATTAACGTCTTATGAGCAAAGCTAAAGTTATAAGTAGCTACACAGAAATCTAAGAGTCGAATCATCTTATATTTGAAATACTGCATTCTATAAGTACGGTATTGATGACTGCTGATAAAGCTTAAAATGGCTGCATGTTCATCCTATTGTATATAGGAGTAAAAGATGAAAAAAGTCATTGGTGTCTACCGTAATCAAAACATGCACTGGGTCGGTGACGGCTTCCCGGTGAAAAACCTGTTTTCTTATGATCGTCTGGGGCAGGCCATTAGTCCATTTCTACTGCTGGACTATGCAGCGCCGTATCATTTTGCATCGACTACTGAGCAGCATGGTGTAGGTTCGCATCCGCATCGTGGTTTTGAAACTGTAACCTTGGCTTATCAGGGTGCAGTGACCCACCAGGACTCCAGTGGCGGTGGCGGTACGATTCAGACCGGCGATGTGCAGTGGATGACAGCGGGTGCCGGAGTGGTGCATGAAGAATTTCATTCCCTAGATTTTGCTCAAAAGGGCGGTCTGTTTGAAATGGTTCAACTCTGGGTCAACTTGCCAGCCAAAGATAAAATGACCGCGCCACGTTATCAGGCCATTACTGCAGCTGAGATTCCACGGATTGAAATGGATGAAGGCGCAGGACATATTCGGGTGATTGCCGGAGAGTTCGGAGGCCATTATGGGCCAGCACATACCTTTAGTCCGGTAAATGTCTGGGACGGCGAGCTAAAAGCGGAGTATGAAACTACGTTGCATGTGCCTACCGGACATAATGCTTTGCTGGTTGTACTGGCGGGTGAGCTGGTGGTAAATGGCAGTCAAAAAGTCCTGGATAGCTCTATTGTCATGTTTGCGCGCGATGATGATCCTGAAATTCAGCTACAGGCCGATCAGGACACTAAATTTCTGCTCTTGACCGGTGAGCCGCTGAATGAACCTATTCAAGGCTATGGCCCATTTGTGATGAATACCAAGGAAGAAATTATTCAGGCATTTCAAGATTTTAATCAGGGTAAATTTGGTGAAATCGCGGTACAGGCCGAATAATACAGTCAGTCTTAAAACAAAGAAGCCTCTGCACAAGCAGAGGCTTTTTTTCTAATGCGCTGGAATTTCTTGTCGTTTTTACGAGTTTCTGGGATAAATTCATTTTGTTTATCTCTATGAATTTATCTCTTTCTTGTGCTGCATATTATAGGGTATTTCGCAGTCTTTGTAAACCGATGATTAAAAAATCGGTTAATTAAGCCATTTGTTTTTTAAAGATTTATTTTTAAATATTTAAATATGACGATAGTTTAAGTCACTCTATATAAAGACGTTTTTTGCTATTCAAAAAATGTAATTTATTTGTAAAGTTGCGTTAACCTAGACTTACGAAAAAAAAGTATTCTGGAAGATTTTAATAACCTATTTGCTGAAAGCATGGTTCATAATTTCTTTTAGTTTTTCAATGACGGATGATCAGATTGGATATCGCAGTAATTGGTAGTGGCATGGCTGGACTGGCTACTGCCAGAATTCTTCAGGACGCAGGACATCGCATTACTATTTTTGAAGCGCTTCAAGGTCGCGGCATGGACAGTCATAGTCTCGAATTTGAAGGAGGCCTCATTGACGCACCTTTACGTGTGATGAATCCTTATCTGTGGAAAAATACCTTAAGTCTGGCGACTCATCTGGGCATTAAAACTTACCCGGTACGTACCTATATGGCCTGTAGCTGGCTGTTTGAAGACCGGGTAGAAACCTGGCTAACCACATCACGTAGCCGGATTGGCAATATTCCGATTATCAATAACCGCAAAGGCATCCAGCAATATGGCTGGCGTCTGGTCAAAGGTTTGCTGCAACTCAAAACAGCCTTGGCAAAATTCTTTAAATCCAAAAATCAGGACATCAGCCTGGCAGAATTTATCAATCGCAATGAGATTGAAGAAGTGTTCTGGCATGGTGCGGTGATGCCGGTGCTGTATACCATCTGTACCTGTAACCCGAAAACTATTGGTGAATGGCCAGCCAAACCGCTATTGATTTTCCTGCGTCAGCTAACGGATGGTGATGCCTTGTTACGTATGCAGGGCGGTACTCCGGCTTTGGTAGACAAACTGATTGAAGGCATTCACATTGAAAGTGGTGCACCAATTGTCTCAGTGAAAGAGCAGGGCGACAAAGTACTGGTAGAAAATGCAGCGGGTCTGTCGAAAACCTTCGATCGCGTCGTGGTGGCGACACCAACCAATCATATTGATGAATTCCTGGATCATGAACAGTTTGGCCGTGATATCGAGCTGTTAAAGAAATTCAAATTTGAACAGGGTGAATTGGTCATTCACCGCGATAGCAGCGTGATGCCACCAAAGCGTAAGGATTGGGCTGTACTCAGCTATATGATGGATCGCAAGTTTACCCGTCAGCAATTTACGGTTTGGCTGAATGCGGTTGAACCGAGTCTGGTGGGTAAATCACCGGTATTCCAGACCTGGCGCCCTGTGACTGAGATTGATCCGAAAAAAGTGATTTCATCAGTGACCTTGACCCGTGCGGTAGTAGATGCCAATACCATCGCTCTCAATAAGGAATTACAGCATCGTCATCTGGAAATGAACCGTAAAGTGTTCTACTGCGGTTCGTGGTCATCGGATGGTTTGCCAATTCTGGAATCTGCTGTGACTTCTGCTATGAAAATTGCCGCAATTATGGGGGCACCGTTGCCATTTGAAGGACTTAAACCTAAGATCGAGGTAGCACCCCAACTCGGTTATTGATTGATGCAATGGTTTCAGGCACTTCGTCAGCGTCTTCCTCAACATAAATATGCAATTGATGCATCGTTGCTGGGAGATCTGTCACAGTTGCCCTGGAGCAATCTGGGTTATTGGTGGGCAGGGCAGCAGAATTATGTAGCTGCCTGTCGAACTTTGGCCGACCGTTTGGCAGAAACGGTCGGTTTAAATTCAAAGGATAAATTGCTGGATCTGGGCTGTGGCCAGGGTGCCAGCCTGTTGCACTGGCAGCAACACTATCAGGTGCAATATCTGGCTGGTGTAGAACTTCAGCCTGCTTGTGTGGCGAATATTCAGCAACATTTACCTAATCTCAATGCCATCTATCCGGCTTCTTTCCTGCGTTTAAAAGACATGCATTTTTCCCAGCGCTTTGATGTGGTGCTATGTCTGGATGCTGCCTATCATAGTTCCGTTCCCGAACTTCTAGATCAGGTACGCAGTGTTTTGAACACCAATGCACGGATTGGCTTTCATCATCTGATCTTGTCGGAAAAATGGGACAGCTTGAATGCGCTGCAAAAGCGTAAATATCAGTTTCTGCTGAAATCCGCCGATGTCAATTTAAAAAACCTGATGTTGAAAAATGAGCTTTATCATTGTTTGGAAAATTTTGAATTTAAGAATATTCAGATTGAAGATCTGTCCGAAGCGGTATTTTCAGGTTTTGCTGATTATGTAAATCAGAATTTAAATTCAAAGAAATTGAAACAAAAAGGCAAAAGACTGGATCAGTTTAAAATCCAGATGACGGCAAAGCTTTGTCAGAAGTTATATCAGGATGGGATTGTAAGATATGTGCAGGTGACGGCACAGGCGATCTGAGTATTCAAGGCAAAAAACAGCTATATAAAAATACCAAGCCCAGAAACATCAAAGCCTCACTAAAAAGCGAGGCTAAGAAAATGGTGCCGGCACACGGATTCGAACTGTGGACCTACTGATTACAAGTCAGTTGCTCTACCAACTGAGCTATGCCGGCGTTGTGGAGTGCATTTTACAGATTTTTCCTAAGGGCGCAAGCCAAAAAATAACCGTTCAATCTTATAACCAATTTTTTATTGCTGATCATTGAATCATCTTCACTCAGGCATCTACATTTAAATCATGAAATTGCCCATATCAGTGATATGGGCAAGGATAAGGGGTTGATATTTAAAATCTATTATGAGTGAGTTAAAAGGGAATTATCTGCTTTTGAGTATCCGATCCAGGTCTTGTGCGCATTCCTCTAAAGTAAAGGCCATATCAAACTGCATTTGAGGTTTGAGTTCTTGAGCGAGACTTCTCCACTGTTCAATTAATTTTAGGGCTTTTTGAATCTTATGTTTGTTGACGTCTTTGGCAATGGTCGGGGTATAACCACCGCGTTTGGCATTTTTTATCTGTTTCATGTAGTTTGCGCTGTTATTCATGTCCACTCTCCGAATAGCAGTGTTTCCACTTTTTTCTAACCCAAATAAGGAAGACTCAAGCAATAACGTTTTCTATCTTTAGGTTTTTATTCTCCTTTTATCCTGTTTTGATTCCACCATAACATAGCGATGATGACAATTAAATTAAGCTATTTTTATGCCAGTTTTTGTCTCCATCATATAAATAAACTAAAAGAAGAACATAAAGTTAAGAAATTAATAAAAATGGATATATCATGGTTTTATCCAGAGAATTTATTTCAATATATCCCAACCTATATCCTTACATCTTTAAATCTATCAAAAGAAAAGGCAAGCAATACTCATCTCAAAAATAACCAGTAAAATGAATTATCCTTTTTCAATTCATCTGTCCAAGATGCTCACTTTTAAGGTTTTAGACTATAAAAAAAGCCCAATATAAAATTGGGCTAGGGCTTAAGGCTCGACTTCTAGCGGATCACCATCTTCAGGACGAAGATGACGTGTGCCATCATCCGCAGGATCTACACTTGATCCATCCTTGGTGATCGGATTGTACATTTCATCCTCTTTTTTATCGTCAGTGAACTCCTCATCTTCGAAATCCAGAGGCTCATTATCATCCTCAAAATTTAGGGGTTTTTCATCATCTTTCATAGCGATCCATCATTTTTTACCAAGATAGGATCATGCTCGAATATTCCTCAGTGTCATTCAACAGCCATCCGGCATCATTTATGTAACTTGTATAGTTATTCTTTTATTTTTAATCCATTCCCTAATAATTTCGGCAACAAAAAAGGCTTAAACCCTTTAGATTTAAACCTTTTGAGACATCATGTGGCGACATGATAATGATATTTGGCGGTGAGAGAGGGATTCGAACCCTCGATACGCTATAAACGTATACACACTTTCCAGGCGTGCTCCTTCAGCCACTCGGACACCTCACCATGGCCGTGGATGATATAGAAAAAAAGCCAGTCTGCCAAGCTTGAAACAATTGATTTGCGGAAAAACTTTGAGCGCAGTGTTATGATTCGCAAAAATGCTTGTTAAAAACGAAGACGATATATGCAAAGCACTGCACAGAAAGCAGCTCTCCCGGTAATTACGCTGGCTGCGCTTGGGGTTGTTTTTGGAGATATTGGAACCAGTCCATTGTATGCACTACGCCAATGTTTTCTGACGTCGCACCTTGCCATTAGTGAAGCTTCGGTGTTGGGCATTTTGTCCTTGATCTTCTGGTGCATCATGCTGACGGTGAGCTTTAAATACGTCACCATTATCATGCGTGCCGATAACAACGGTGAGGGCGGAATCATGTCCTTACTAGCTCTCAATTTGCGAACCACACGCATTTCTGATGACAAGAAAATTTACCTGATTGCGCTCGGCTTTATTGGGGCATCGCTGTTTTTTGGTGACGGGATCATTACCCCGGCAATTTCTGTGTTATCTGCGGTTGAAGGGCTGAGTATAGCCACACCTGTGTTTAATCAATGGTTAGAACCTCTATCGATCGGGATTATTGCGGGACTCTTTCTGGTACAACGTCATGGTACTGGAACCATGGGCAAATTTTTTGGTCCGTTGACCTTACTCTGGTTCCTGTCAATTGGTGGTTTCGGTTTGTGGAGTATTATTCAGACCCCGACAGTACTGGCTATGGTGAATCCATACTGGGCCTATCATTTTGTGGTCGATCAGCCTTTTGTAGCCTTCTTGACCATGGGCGCCGTGATTCTGACCATGACTGGTGGTGAAGCCATTTATGCCGATATGGGGCATTTTGGTCGTCTGCCGATTCGTCTGGCTTGGTTCATTATCGTATTGCCATGTTTGTTGCTCAATTATGCTGGACAAGGGGCATTATTGCTGCGCCGTCCTGAAGCACTGGAAAATCCTTTTTATATGCTGCTTCCGGAATGGGGCTTATATCCAATGATTGGTTTGGCCACAGCAGCTGCTGTGATCGCCTCACAGGCCGTCATTACCGGGGTATTCTCCATGGTGAATCAGGCCATTCAACTGCGTTATTTGCCACGCCTGAGTGTAAAGCACACATCAGCCGAAGAGCGTGGCCAGATTTATCTGCCCTTCATTAACTGGATGCTGTTTATTTCTGTAGTGATTCTGATTTTACTCTTTGAAAATAGCGCCCGCTTGGCGAGTGCTTATGGGGTCGCAGTCACCATGACTATGCTGTGTGGCACCATTTTAATTAGCATTCTGGCTTATGGTTTCTGGCGCTGGCCAATCTGGAAAGTGGTGTTATTTGCCACACCATTCCTGATGCTGGATCTGGTTTTTGTAGCCTCAACATCTTTAAAAATTGCATCAGGTGGCTGGGTGCCGATCCTGCTCGGGGCGGCATTATTTACGATTCTGATGACCTGGAAAGATGGTCGTGCACTGGTTCTGAACCGTCTGGAAAAAGATGCGCTACCGATTGACTTGTTCATTAAGAGTATCTCAATTGGGGGAGGCACCAAGTTTGTGCCGGGTGAAGCGATTTTCCTGACCGGAACTCCGACCATTGTGCCGCATGCGATGTTGCACAATATTAAGCACAACAAGGTGCTACATGAGCGCAATATTCTGGTAACAGTCATTACCCGGGATATTCCTTTTGTAGGTGATGAAGAACGGATTAAACTGGAAAAACTCAGTGAGCATTTTTATCGAGTGACAATGTATTACGGGTTTAAGGATCAGCCAAATATCCCGGAAGCATTGCAGCATGCGTATGCAGAATGGGGCTTTGAATATGACCTGATGCAGATCAGTTTCTTTATCTCCCGGGAACGGATTATGCATACGGTGGGAGAGGGAATGGCACCTTGGCGGGAAAAACTGTTTGTTTCCATGCAGCGTAATACCAGTCCGGTCAGCGACTTCTACCAGATTCCGACCAACCGGGTGGTTGAACTGGGTAGCCAGATCGAGATGTAAAAATAAAAAAACCAGAGCTAGGCTCTGGTTTTTTTAGGGGAGAGAATTTAGAAAGCTTTATAACAAATTATTGTTCTGTTGCTTCTGTCTCAACCGGCATTTCAGGGGCGGCGTTTAAAGGTGCATCTACCGCAGGATCAGCTTCAGCTTCTACTGCAATTTCAGTTTGCTCAGTCATCGCAGCCGCTTCAGGTGCAGCAGCTTGCTGTTCTTCAAGAGCTGGTTGCTCTACAGCTTCACCCATAGTCATTTCCTGTTCTGTAGCAGGGGCTGCTGGTTCAGACTCAAGATTGGCTGGAGCTGGATTGGTATCCGGCATTTCTGGTTGTGCAACAGGTGCATCAGGCATGCCTGGTGTTGGCATTGGCTGATTTGGCATTGATTGTTGTGGCTGCTGGCCTGGCTGAGCAGGTGCAGACATTGGCTGGTTTACCAGACGGATCTGTCCAGAGTTCACCAGGCTTTCCAGTGAGGCTTGCTGACCATTTACAGTGGTACTAATTTTAGCTTTAGATAAGCTTTCAAGTGTTTCACCCGCTTGTACAGGAGGCTCAGCGAATGCGCCGGCACTGATCACACTTGTAAATATTCCGAGACCTAATAACTTAGATAGTTTGGAATTCATAAATTAACTCCATTGCTAATAATTGTACGTAATTTGAGTAGTCAAATAGCTTTGCACACTCAAGACGAGGTCACAATCAAAGCTACTTAAAGGTTAAAAAACCGCGCTGAAAGCTCACTAAAAAAACGACACTTTGTTACAAGATTTAAGAATATAGGGGTGGATTGTGTAATTATTAGGCAAATAAAGAGGGTAAGATATACTTCATATACATGGCTTGTTAAGCTCGCAAAACCCCCGATTTTGATCTTAAAAGCACGTGTAGCATGGCAAAGAAGCAGCGTAAGTCGAAGAATTCAGTTTTTCAATTTTTTAATGAAAATAGCGTGAAAGTGATCCTGGCAATGGTCGCTTCCGGGAGTTTTGCGATTGCGTTTGGCCAGGAGAAAATCAGTCAGTGGATTTCTTTGCCTTCTACATCGAATTCGAGCTGTCTGGAACAGTTTTACCGGGACATCCCGCCTTACTTAATGAAAGACAGCCTGAAAAAAGACAGTTATTCACTGTGTTTTAATGGCTTTAATGTGGGTTATTCTGGGGTATCCAAAACGCCACTTTGGGTGGCGGAGGCCTTAACACCGAAGCGTCTGAGCCAGAAAATTCCACGTGAAGACAACTTCCATGAAGAAACACGACTAAATGCTGCTCATCGTGCGACTTTGGCTGACTACCGTGGTTCAGGCTATGACCGTGGCCATATGGCGCCAAATGCAGATATGCAAAATAAAGCTTCACAGTCTGACAGTTTCTCGCTGGCCAATATGGTCCCGCAGGCACCAAAGAACAATCAGCAGGTTTGGCGTGAGCTGGAAGAAGCAACCCGTGCCATTGTGACCAAGCAGAAGCAGGACGTATATGTAGTGACCGGGCCGGTCTTTGCTGCCAAAAAGCTGAAAACTATTGGCAAGGGTGTAATTGTACCAACTGCCGTGTATAAAGCGATCTACATGCCGAAAACTGGTGCCATTGGTGCCTACTATGCACCTAATGATAATTCGCTCAAGGTTCGCATTGTCAGTGTCTGCTATCTGGAAGAGCAGCTCGGCATTAACCTGTTTCCTCAGTTAACTGAAGAACAGAAACGCAATACCTATCATCTGCCGTTGACTGCAAATGCTGTGAAGGCCAACCAGAAAATTGCCTATTCGAATTGGGATGCAGAAAGCCAGTGTGCTGAAGATGTGCCGAAAGAAGATCTAGAAAAACTGCAGCGTGAGTTCAAACCGTTAGCCTCAAGTTCAGCCAGTACAAGCAATACCAGCTCATCAGTTAATAAGAACGGGATCGATCATGATACTCAGGATACGATTGTTAAACAGCTGATTGAGGCCTTGTTGCAATACATCCTGCAGCTGCTGAAATAGTGAAAAGGAGCTTGCTGTAAAAAGCAGGCTTCAGGTAGCATGCTGAAGACAGGTGAGTAAAAATAATAAAACAGAGTAGAAATTAATGTTTAAAGCATTTGAAAATGGAACCGAATCGCATGCGATTCATGATCTGACAGTTGAGAATGATCTGGACTGTGTCAGTCTGTATGGCAATCTGCAAATTACCAAAGACCAGGCTGGTCTCAAGGCAGCCAAAGTCTTGCAGGCACTGTTAAATGATATTGTGCAGCAACTCGAAGAAACACCGGATCTGCCAGAAAAAATTGAACGCAATGATGCAGATGAAATTGAAAATCCATTTTTATAGAAATTTCTTAATCACTATTCTGGCTAGAAAAAAGCTTCTTTAATGAGGAGCTTTTTTATTTTATTCAAATTTTTAAATCTGATGTGGGACATTAATCTCTGCAGTAGCAGGATAGTCCAGAAATTTTTCCTGCACCTGGGTTTCCAGGTATTCTGAGCGCCATTGTTGTGGGGTCTGAGCCGTCCACTGCTTGAAGGCACGCTGAAATGCGCTCTGCTCAGAATAGCCAAGCAGCATGCTGATTTCCTGCAGACTCAGATGAGGGTCTTTCAGATATTGCATGGCCATCATGCAGCGGATTTCCTGCATACGCTGCTGATAGGTCTGACCCTGTTTTTGCAGGTAACGTTGTAGCTGACGTACAGAAAAATTCATCTGTTTGGCGATATGTTCAATCTGGAACATATTTTTCTGCAGACCCACCAGAATCGCCTGTTGCAAGCGCTGATCAATCTGGGTGGAGTTCGGAAGTTTTTCCAGCACCGCTTCTGCCTGTTGCATCAGTAATTTCTGTAAGGTCTGATCGCCTTTCTTTAAAGGCGTAGACATTTCACTCACAGGAATCAGTACCTGGTTTCTGGCCTGACCAAAACGGACCTTGCAGCGGAAATACTGTTCATAGACCGCAATATTTTTATTGACCGGATGCTGAAAATGGACTTCATGCAGATGCAGTTGATGCTGGTCCAGAATGCTTGAGCGAATAAATTCAGTCATGAGTGCGATGGCAATCTCGTCTGTGAGTTGCGTACTCACTTTAAACGGAATTTCGCTCCAGGAAATGGACAGGTAATCTCTATCCAGACTGACCTGTAAAGGACTACCATCATAGATCAGGCGATGATAGTCATGATAACGCATAAAGGCTTCGCCCAGCGTTTCACTGGATAATGCCAGATAGCCAATAATACCCAGATGCTTGGCCTGCACCAGTTGCGCGATTTCCAGGCCGAGTGCTGGCCGCTGCAACTCCTGGTCCAACTGGCTGAGCAGATCACGCCAGAGAATATAATCAAAACGCTCCAGGTTCTGGATCGCAAACAATTTCTTGGGAATGTCCAGTTGTTTGAGCTGGTAATAGTCCAAAAGCAAATGTCCTAAACCACCATATACCGAACCGACATAATCTTGGGGAACGTGCATTTTTTAATTCTTTTGTTCTGTCGTTTTTTGTCAATGATATTGAAATTATCGGTCAATATCTAGCCCTTTGTTTGACCTATAGTGTAAACAAACAGGGAGGAAAAGATCATGTGGAAAGGCTTTCTAGCAGGACTGGTCGTAGCCAATGGCTTTGAATGGTTTGCGCATAAATATGTGCTGCATGGTACGCATCGAGCAGGGCAGACGCGTTATAGCCCAGTGCCGGACAGCATGCGTTCACATTGGGAACATCATCGTGAAGTTCGCAAGACCAGATTTTCTGATTATGCCTATGTGGAAGGTTTGAAAAACTGGCGAATCCGCAATGAAATCGGTTCACTGGCCGTCGCAGCAAGCGTATTCGGGCTGGCTTTTTATCCCTTGTCCAAAGGTATGTTTTTGGCCACGCTGTATAGTGCAGGCAATTATTTCTATATGCATCGGCGAGCACATCTGGAGCCAGAATGGGCCAGAAAAAAAATTCCTTGGCATTATGATCACCATATGAATAGTAACCAAGACGCCAACTGGTGTGTAACCAAGCCCTGGTTTGATTATTTGATGGGAACCCGGGTGATTTCCTCAGCAGATTTACAGGAAAAAAATCCCCTTGGTATTGTCTTGCCGGAACAGATCTCTATGCGCTTAACCCACTTAACCCAGCGTTATTTCCCGGCTAAATGGGCTAAAGATCGTGATTAAATAACTTAAATTTCGAGTAATCTGCCACATAAAATGTTAACCATTTCTCACTTTGGTTAACCCTGTCGTGATTTGTCAATAAATTCTGCATATATTGTCAATATTGCGCTCAGGATTTCACCTATATTTGCGTCTGTTGATGATTGAAAGTCTTATCAACCTGCATACAGATTGAGTTATATTGTAAATGTCAAAGATACCAAGTGCTGTAGTTCTTCTTGGTTTTTATAGGGAGTCGCAAGACTCCTTTTTTTTGTCCAGAATTTAAATGATTTCTAAGAATAATGCATAAAAAAAGAGCGTGATATTCACGCTCTTTTTCATTTGAAGGCTGTCGTTTAAAGACGCATTTCAATACCTTGAGCAGCTAGATAAGCCTTGGCCTCAGGAATGGTATGCTGGCCAAAGTGGAAAATAGAGGCGGCAAGTACTGCATCGGCACCACCATGGATAATCCCGTCAGCCAGATGCTGCAAGTTGCCTACGCCACCAGAGGCAATCGTTGGTACAGTGACGCGGTCATTAATGGCACGCATGAGTGGAATGTCATAACCTGCTTTGGTGCCATCGGCATCCATAGAGGTAATTAACAGTTCGCCTGCGCCGTAGCTGGCCATTTTTTCTGCCCATTCCAGGGCATCAATGCCGGTCGGTTTGCGTCCGCCGTGGGTAAAGATTTCCCATTTATTCTCGCCAGTTTTTTTGGCATCAATCGCTACCACGATACATTGCGCGCCAAAACGCTGTGAGGCTTCCTGTACAAACTCAGGGTTGAAGACGGCTGCCGAGTTGATGCTGACTTTGTCTGCACCTGCATTTAATAGTAGACGAATATCTTCGACTTTACGCACGCCACCGCCTACGGTAAGCGGTACGAATACAGATTCAGCCATACGCTCAACGGTACGGTAAGTGGTGTCGCGTCCATGATGTGTAGCGGTAATATCAAGGAAAGTAATTTCATCGGCACCTTGTTCATTATAACGGCGTGCCACTTCTACCGGGTCACCCGCATCACGAATATCAAGGAACTGAACACCCTTGACTACGCGACCGTTGTCGACGTCCAGACAAGGAATAATACGTTTAGCTAGCATAAATTTTTCCAATTATTACAGCCGATTATGAAACTCATCCACGCAAGCGCTACACCTTGGTAGATGGAAACGGTATTCTAGCAAAAATATGTAAGTTTTTTCGCAGGTTTTCTATGTCGGTTTATACCACTTTGACTTTAAAGGAAGTTCAGGATTTCGCAGCACCTTATGGACTTGAGGTGATTGATCTGATTCCCATTCAAGGAGGTATCCAGAATACGAACTATTTTCTGGTCTGCGAAAACCAGCAATATGTGCTGACCGTTTTTGAAGATATGGATGAACAGGCCGCTGGAGAACTGGTGCCGGTCTTGCAGCATCTGGGTCAGGCAGGTCTGGCCGTACCGGTGCCTTTATCCCATTCAGGCAAAGCCATTCATACGCTAAAAAATAAGCCGGCACAAATTGCACCACGCATGATGGGCGAGCATCCGATGCCATCTACCGTTGCGCAGGCGGAAGCGATTGCCATTGCTCAGGCCAAAATGCATGTCGCACTGAAAGATTTTAAACTTGAGCGCGCCTTTGTCCGTGACCATGCCTACTGGTATAACGTAGCACAGGAAATTAAACCGAGCCTGAACGCAGCAGATAAAGTCTTACTGGGAAAACTTCTGGGCCTGTATGAAGCTTTAACCGCAGTATATCCAGATCGTCCACGTGGCTTTATCCATTCAGATCTGTTCCGTGACAATACCCTGTTTGAGGGTGATCAGCTGAAAGGTATTCTGGACTTTTACGAGCTGAATAAAGATGAATTCCTGTTTGATATTGCAATTACTTTAAATGACTTCTGTACCAATTATCCGGAAGTTACTTTAAATGAAGAAAAGGCCAATGCCTTTTTAAAAGCCTATGAAACTGTGCGTCCATTGACTGAGGATGAAAAATCATGTCTGGAGCTTTACCTGGCAATGGCTGCGGGCCGTTTCTGGATGATGCGTTTACAGGTGGCACAGAAAAATGCGGCTGAAGGCCGCACCGGTGAAGATATTCTGCAAAAAAATCCGGAAGAGATGCGTAACATGCTGATTGAACGTTTAAAATTTGTGACAGCTTAAATTAAAAATAAACAGGAACAGGCAAAATGCGCGATCAGGGACGTTTGGTAGAATGGTTTGATGACAAAGGCTATGGCTTTATTCAGCCCAATGATCCGGCCAAAGATCGCGTGTTTTTGCATATCAAAGATTTTGCCCGTCCCGGTCCACGGCCAATTGTTGGTTGTGCGCTAGATTATCTGGTGATTCTAGATGAGCAGGGACGTTATCGTGCCCAGCAGGTTATGTACCTGAAAGCATCACAAACCAAAACGGCAAAAACAAAAACTAAAACATCAGGCCGAAGCCAGCCAGAAAAACTACAGCCGATGCAGGTTGCTTCTGTGGCCTATATTTTGGTACTGGCGGGACTCAGTTTAGCCGGATTGTTGAGTGGAATGATCCTGTTACTGGTGAGCCTGATGAATGTCCTCAGTTACTGGCTATATGCCCAGGATAAGGAAGCGGCACAACTGGGCAATCGCCGTATTCCAGAAAATACCCTGCATCTGGTGGCATTTCTAGGAGGGTGGCCGGCCGCCTGGCTGGCACAGCAAAAATTACGTCATAAAACACAAAAACAACCCTTCCGGCAAATTTATTTTTGTACTATAGCTTTTAACATCATTTTGATTATATGGCTGATTTCTCCCTTTAACAGCCTGAATATCTAGAAACAACCACAGGAGCGTAGATGAACTATTCAATTGATAAAGACTCAAATCGCACGCTAACCCTGATTCTTTATATCTTATATATCGTGGCCATTTTTAGTGGTGGCTTGCTGGCAGTGATTGCACTGATTATTAACTATGTGAAGCGCTCGGATGTACGAGGCTCGATTTTTGAAAGCCACTTTACCTGGCAAATCCGCAGTTTCTGGTGGTATCTATTCTGGAATATTGTAGCCTTTGTGCCGTTCCTATTCCTGTTCTTTACCCATGAAGATCCGGACCTGTTTGCAGGGGTTGCTTTTGGTGCATCCACTTTCTGTCTGGTTGTGGTCTTTGTTTCCTGGATCTGGATTGTCTATCGCGCGATTCGCGGCATTATGCGTCTGAATGACAATCGACCGATGTATACCAAATAAGATTAGCTATATTTCTCTAGATAAAAAACTCCCCCTTTTCTAAGAGGGGGAGCTCATAAGCTTAGGAAAGATCTTCCTTCAACTCTTCTATTTTTTCTTTTCTAAAAAACTTTGGCTTCCATTCGCTGGCAATCACCCCAAGTACCACCATCAATCCGCCTAGAAGTGCCAGCGCAGGCAAACGTTCTCCCGCCATACGTCCAAATAAACTTGCCCAGATCGGTTCACCGGCATAAATAATTGCAGCTTGGGAAGGATCTACTATTTCCTGTGCCCAGTTCATCACTAGCTGAATACAGGCACTGGCAATACCGAGACCGACCAAAATACCTGCCAGATGCCAATGGAAGTCAGGTAACTGTGATTCACCCAGCATCGGTGCCATCAGAAAACAAAATAACGAGGCAAAAATGAGTTGTAGCACGGTGACACGCCGAGTATTCACCTTCGGAGCAAAATGACTGATAAAAATAATCTCAAGCGCAATGGCAATCGAGCCGAGCAAAGTCAAAGCCTGACCAAAATTCAGCTGAATGGCACCAAAGCCATTACCGGTTAAAAAGACCAAGCCAAGAAAGGCAAACAGGGCACCGACCCAGGTCATAAAATGTGGTTTCTTACGAAATAGCAGCCACAGCATTAGAGGCACTAAGGGAACATATAGCGCAGTCAAAAAGGCCGATTCACTGCTACTAATCGTTTGCAAGCCCACCGTTTGTGTTCCATAACCGATCGCAATCACAGCCCCAATGATGGCACCCGCTGCCACTTCTTTAAGCGTCATGCCTTTCAAGTGCTTCAGCGACAGCAGAGTTACGGCAATTGCCGCTGCTGCAAAACGTAATCCGACAAAGATCACCGGACTACTAAAATTCAGACCATATTGTACGGTGATAAAACTGCCGCCCCAGATAATCGTAATCAGGATCAGAGCAAGTTGAGGAACTTTCGTCCTCCAGGTAGAGGATGTTTGGGAAACAGATGTCGACATGGGAGAGAGGATCAAAAAATTGAACAATAAAAAAAGAGGTCCACAGACCTCTTTTTCAGCAGACGCTATTATAGCGCTTCTTGTTCATCCAGCAATAATTGTGCTTCACGTAGATTTAAAGTGCCTTCATAGATCGCACGACCGGTAATCGCACCTAAAATGCCAGGCTGATCTTTCAGGTTACGCACGTCATCCATATTGGTTACACCACCTGAAGCAATTACAGGCAGACCTGAATATTGTGCCAGATGTACAGTTTGCTCAATGTTGACACCCTGCATCATGCCATCACGGGCAATATCGGTATAAACAATACTAGACACGCCTGCATCCGCAAAACGTTTTGCCAGATCAGTCGCTTTTACATCAGTCACATTCGCCCAGCCATCAGTTGCTACCATGCCGTTCATGGCATCGATACCCACAATAATGTGGCCTGCAAATTTTTTGCATGCTTCTTCTACAAATTCAGGATTTTGCACTGCTTTTGTACCAATAATCACAAAAGATACGCCTGCTTCCAGATAATGCTCAATGGTTTCCAGCGAGCGGATCCCGCCACCAATCTGGATAGGCAATTCTGGCTGTGATTTGGCAATGGCTTCTACCACTGGCTTATGAATCGGTGTACCTGCGAAAGCACCATTTAAATCTACTAAATGCAAGCGGCGAGCGCCTTCATTTACCCAATGCTGTGCTGTTGCCACTGGATCGTCAGAAAATACGGTATCGTCTTCCATACGACCTTGTTTTAAACGGACACATTTGCCATCTTTCAGGTCAATTGCAGGGATGATCAGCATGCTTTCGCTCCTTGCTCAATCTTTAGAATGAATTTCAGTGAGTTCATCTTAGCAAATAAAGTCGAAATTTCTAACTCTTAAACGGTATGAAAAAAGAAAACCTGTCTGAAGATATGCTGGAGTGACAGGATTTTATTCTTCAATTTTTTTATTCTTTGCAATACTCCTGATGGAGTCTGATATCAAAATGATATTTCATTAGAAAACTTATCTTTTGTTCGTTCAAATTTTTGAATGCGGGCGAATTTTCAATTTTAGTGAAGTATTGGGAACTTCCTTGGGGCCCAAGCCACGGTGCAGCAATTCTTCAAAAACCAGTAAAGGTGCATAGGCATCTGCAGCCGCATATTCAATCTGTGCCTGACTGAGATGTTTTTTTGCCCAGTTCGATGTCGTGACCCGTTTCGATTTAGGAAAATTCACCTGAAATAGCAAAGCCATCGCATTTTTTAATCCAAGAGGATTTTTAATGCCGAACGCACCAAAGCACTTTGACAGTTCAATGACACTGTTCAGCTCAATGCCTCTTTTACGGAAGAGATGCGCATCATTTTTCAGGCCAAAACCAACTTTAATCTGGTCTCGATTGGCAAAAATCGGTTTCAGAAAATCCCAAATGGCAGCATTCATTTGAAACAGGTAGGCCTTTTCCAGAGTGGCCAGCTGAATCAGATGCGGACCAGTGGACACTTCACCGACCTTGAAGGTCGGTTTAGACTCAGTGTCCAGACCAAAGACTGCGATCTGCTCAAGTTCTTCGCGTAGAGCTTCACATTGCTGAATGCTGTTAATCACCACAATATTTTCAGGCGCGATATTTTGAAAAGGTGGAAAATTTGCTATTGCCTCTTTACTCGGCAGAATATCGTTAAGCTGGGTATCCATGATTAAAGCATCTTCCATTGATGAATATTCGGGTTGAATAGAGCATACCTTAGAGAAGGAAGCTTGGATGTGAATTATTTTTCAAAAATAAAATTTTAAACTGTAGCCCATAAAAAAAGCCCGCATGATGCGAGCTTTTTGAATGTATTGGATTAGATATTCCAATCCACAAAGTTTTTCAGCAGTTGCAGTCCTGCAGTATGACTCTTTTCAGGATGGAACTGGGTCGCAAACAGGTTGTCTTTATGCAGGGCAGTACAGAAATCAATACCGTAGTTACAGGTCGCTGCCACGATGCTTGGATCTTGTGGTTCCACATAGTAACTGTGCACGAAATAGAAACGTGCATCCTGAGCAATGTCTTTCCACATTGGATGGCTTGGATCGGCCTGATGTACCTGGTTCCAGCCCATATGCGGCACTTTTAAACCTGCCATTTCCGGGAAGTGTTTCACTTCACCTGCAAAAATGCCCAGTGCATCCGCACCGCCATTTTCTTCAGAGCGTTGCATCAGGGCCTGCATACCGACACAGATGGCCAATACCGGTTTGTTAAACACGGCATTACGTACCACTTCATCAATTCCGGCTTCATGCATGCCTTGCATGCAGTCACGCATTGCACCCACACCCGGAAAAACGATTTTGTCGGCTTGGGCAATCAGTTTTGGATCATTAGTCACATCTACCGTTGCACCGACGTGTTCAAGTGCTTTGGCTGCTGAGTGTAGGTTTCCCATGCCATAGTCAAGAAGGGCAATACGGGTCATTACAAGGTACCTTTGGTTGAAGCAACAGTATTCGCAGCACGTGGATCAACTTCACATGCCATACGCAGTGCACGGGCAAATGCCTTAAATACACTTTCGATCTGGTGGTGACTGTTTTTACCTTTCAGGTTGTCAATGTGTACAGTCATCAGCGAGTGGTTGACAAAGCCCTGGAAAAACTCAGAAAACAGGTCTACATCAAAACGGCCAATCATGGCACGGGTAAATGGAATGTCCATAAACAGACCCGGACGGCCAGACAGATCCACCACGACACGGCTTAAAGATTCATCAAGCGGCGCATAGAAGTGTCCATAACGACGTAGGCCTTTTTTATCACCCAAAGCCTGAGCGAACGCTTGACCTAAGGTAATACCACAGTCTTCTACGGTATGATGGTCATCAATTTCCAGATCTCCGTCACAATGAATATCAATATCGAACAGACCATGTCGCTTGATTTGATCAATCATATGATCTAAAAATGGAATACCAGTGTTTAAAGTGCCTTGACCAGTACCATCGAGGTTCAAACGAACTCGAATTTTGGTTTCGTTGGTATTTCTTACCACTTCACTGATACGATCTGTCATAGACACGTTCCTCAAATACGTCAAAATGATTGATGTAGAAAATATTTTCGCCGTGACGACGTCACCGCATATTAGATTGCTCAGGAGGGTTTATCAATGCCTATTACCGTACATGCTTATACTTCTCTAGAAAACGACGAAGTGCGCAGCCAGCTTGAGCGACTGTATGACACTAGCCCTGAATTTAGTGATGGGGCAGATGCCATTGAACATCTAGAGCAAAACCTTGCACAGTATACCTTACTTTATACCGCAGAATTTAACACCAAAATCATCGGCGCCATCTGGTGCACGGGACAAGGCGAAAGCCGGACCCTGGAAAATATTGTGGTGCATCCGGCCAACCGTGGACGCGGGGTTGCAGAAAGGCTGGTGAGTGAGGCATGCCGCATGGAAGAGGAAAAAGGAGTAAAAGCATTCGTACCGGGATGCGGAGCCATTCACCGTTGTCTGGCAAATCTTGAAAAAATTTAGATACAGATAAATTCCAAGCAGCCTTCGGGCTGCTTTTTTTGTAAATACCGGATTCAATTTGTTTTATTAGTCAGGTATTTGCTGAGAATAGTGAAAATATTGCTGTATAAGCATGTAAATCGATGGAAAAGTAAACATTTGATGATTTTTATACGTTATGTACTTGACGATTAAGAGCTGAAACTGTTTAATACGCGACATCGGCGTGATAGCTCAGTTGGTAGAGCAACGGATTGAAAATCCGTGTGTCCCCAGTTCGATCCTGGGTCTCGCCACCATATTCAAAACGATTTTAAAGTTTTCAATCCCTGATCCCATCAGGGATTTTTTTTAGGCCAAAATTCAGACACTCAATCTTTTTTTTCATAATTTCGATTGACTAATGTGTCTAGATACGGCTTAATACACCGCATCGGCGTGATAGCTCAGTTGGTAGAGCAACGGATTGAAAATCCGTGTGTCCCCAGTTCGATCCTGGGTCTCGCCACCATATTCGAAAAAACTTCAAACATTGTTTGAGGTTTTTTTTCGCCTGTGATTTTTGATTCAGCCTAAGAATTAACTTGTTTTGCCATTCATCTGAGCAAGAATGAGTTCTCTAAATAATCAAGGTAATCTAATAGATAATTAAATTAAATACAGACTTTAGCAACCGATGAAGGCATTCAGGTTGTGAAATTTGAAGTAGGGGAAAGCCCATGAATAGTCTAAAAACATCTTTATTTGGGGCTCTGTTAGGTACATTGAGCATAGCAGTGCATGCGGAAGAACAGAAAACGGTGCTTACCTTGCCTACGATGACCATTATGGCTGAACCTGAAATGAGTAATGAGACTGGCTATGTTCCATTTATTGAGAATGAAGCCAATCGTCTTGCCTTACAGCATCAGGTAATCCGGGGAACCAAAGATGCAGAAAATTTTATGGTCAATCCAAATGTGCTGGCAAACCTCGATATTAAGCCGACCCAAGCTCCAGATTTGAGTTTACTGTCACCTGCACTGCAACAGTATGTGATGACCATTGCCCAGGGCTTACAATCTGGTGATCCAACCCAAGGGCTGTATACACTGCTGGAGAATGTCGGGATCGATCGTAGCAGCAGCTTGCAACCAGGACGCGGTCTTCAACTACAGATTAATCTGAACAAGGTGAATCTGGGCTTATTAGAAAACTACAACAATCCATCTCCTGTAGCGCAATTTCCAAGATCTCCTTAAAGGATGAGCCAGTAATGCAAATCAATCCCCATATTGGGGATTTTTGCTTTTTTAAATCTAACTTCTGAATAATTCATATTTTTTAGGAGCTTAGCTCCTGATTTGCTGGTTGGCTTTATGAGGGTGTAATGGATTCGATTGACCGTTTATCAAACTTAACAATAAGAAGCTGTATTACTTGTAAGATTTAATCTGACGCTTTCCCTTTTCCAACCGAGGGGTAATAAGATGAATCTCCTAAAATCCATTCAAAGCTTGGGCCTGATGCTGACCTGTACTGCTTTTACTCTCCCTGTACTGAGTCATGCAGCTCCTGCTCATTCTGAAGCAACGGTACTTCCCACCTTAACTGTCATGGCAGAGCCTGAAATGCGTGCTGTGACGGAAATAACGCCTTATCAGGAAGGTGCCAGCCAGCGTAAGGCTTTGCAGATGCGCCTGATGAAAATTGAACGCGATATCCAGGCTTATAGTGTCGATGGTGATGTCGTTGCAAATATTGACATGGGGGCAGCAGCGCCTAATCCAGATCTGGACAGTCTGCCTACTGTGTTCCGGGAATATGTACTGGCAGTAGCGCAAGGCTTGCAGTCCTCAGATCCAAGAAATGGAATCTATGTGATTTTGCAACCTTTTGGCATTGACCGGAATGCCACCAATGTCCAGATCGTCAGGGAGCAGTTTGATCCGAATCGGCTTGAGCTCAGGCTGCCTTTTGGTTCGCGCTAGCACACAATCCGATGGGTCAGGCTGATCAGGTCAGTCAGTTTCGGTATAGCCAGATCACGTCATGAAGAAAGGAAGTCTGAAAACTTATTTCCTTTCTTCAGGCTTTTTACTGGATTCATTTTTTCAGTATTGAGGAAGCACGTTCACAAATGTGAAAAGCTCTATGTCTTGAATTATGCTGGAAAAATAAGCATAGTGTAAAAAATCAACAAGATCTGGATGACAGACCTGGAGCGTGTAGATGCCCCGTGTTTTTATGATTATCGCTGGAGTGGTACTGGCAATTTTGATCTGGTTATTTTATCAAAATTCTGTAGAGCAGGAACAGCAGGCCGATTTGCAAGAATATGAAACGGTACTGGAAGAAAAAACTGGATCTATTTTGCAACAGGCACAGGATTGGTCTAAACCGATTCAGATTGATCTGGAAGATGATCGTCTGGATGGGGATTATGCCGTGATGGCCCAATTTATTCTGGGTCAGATGCGTGATCGTGCCGAGGCTCGCAATCAGTATTTACGTGACCTCAAAGCAGCGGACTGGGATCGTTTTCTGGACATTGACCGTTTAGCCAAAGATCAAGCCCAAGACTATAAAGAAACCGAAGCCATGCTGAAGCGTGTGCATGAAATTGTCGATGGTTATGAACAGACAATTCAACAGCGGGCAACCCAGCAGTTAGAGCAGGTGAAACAGCTGGACATAAAAAACCGCTATCGTCAGCAGCTGGCAGATAATCTGAAAGCCAATCAGCAGCAGGATAATGCCCATGCAATTTTTGAAATTGAAAAACAGAGTCTGGCCAAAGCAGACCAGCTATTTCTGGTGCTGAAAAACAATAAATGGGAAAAGAAAAACCAGACCTTTATGTTCTATGAAGATGCACCCTTAAAGCAATTCAATAAGCTGTATCAGGAAATAGTGCAGCTCAATCAGCAAATGACTCAAGTGGATCAGCAGGCACTTAAAGAGGCAGAGAACAAACTCTAAGTATAAGGATCTTATGATTTCTTATCTCTAAATGACATGATGTTTTTCTGTCAGAATTAGTCTTGTTGCATTGCTTACATCAAAGATGTGCCAGTTCTCATTGGTAAGAGAACCAGCTATGCTTAAGAAAAATGAATATCCAGAAGCATGTTTGCAGACGGAAAGTGAGAATAGGGAGCACAATCTTTTATGCAACAATTGAAATGTTATAAAGAATTTCCGGTCTGGATGCAGCAAGCTATCCCACAAGGGTTCAAGCAGCCACACAATACCAAAGCGGGCACTTGGGCAAAGCTGACTGTGCTCAAAGGTGAGCTGCATTTTGCCATGCTGGATCCGTCAGGTCATATACAGTCTGAACATGTATTTACGCCAGAGCAGCAACCACCGTTCATTGAGCCACAGGCATGGCATAAGATTATTTCTGCCAGTGAAGATGCAGAATGTCAGCTGCGTTTTTACTGCAAACCTGAGGATTACTTTAACAAGAAATATCAGCTAAGCCCGACCCATTCGGAAATTCTGGCGGCTATGCCGTATTTAAAGGGTGGTCGTGCGCTGGATGTCGGTTGTGGTTCAGGCCGCAATTCGCTGTATTTGAGCCAGAACGGTTTTGAAGTTGACGCCTGGGATGTGAATGAAAATAGTCTGCAGACCTTAAGACAGATCATTCAGGCCGAAGAAATCGGGAATATTCAGGTTCAGCAACGGGATTTAAATCTTGACCCAAGTATTCAGGGCCAATATGACTTTATCTGCTGTACGGTAGTGATGATGTTCCTACAGGCCGATACCATTCCACCTCTTATTGCACAGATGCAGCAGGCGACAGTGCCGGGCGGTTATAACCTGATTGTCTGTGCGATGGATACCGATGATATTCCGGTACAGCCAGACTTTCCGTTTAGTTTTAAGCCGGGACAGCTCAGTGCCTATTATGAAGGCTGGAATTTGGTGAAATACAATGAAAATGTAGGTGAATTACACCGAGTAGATGAACAGGGCAACCGGATTAAGCAGCATTTTGCGACTATGCTAGCCCGAAAGGTCTAATAAGAGATTTATAGGTCTTTATATTTTTGGCTTTAAATCTGAAAGAGCTAAAAATAAAAAAAGATGCCACTCGGACATCTTTTTTTATGGATTTAAAATATCTTAAGCAGATTTTTTAAACCAAGAGAACCAGCCTTTTTTCTCGGCTTTTACAGCTGCTTCGGCAGGTGCTGCTTTTACTTCTTCAGCTTTTGCTACAGTTGCTTCTTTTACTTCAGCAGTTTTTACAGCTGCATCGGTTTTCACGGCTTCTGCTTTAGAATCCGCTACTTTTTTCATATCTGCAGGTGCAGCTTTTGCAGCTTCTACTTTTTGAGCCGCTTCAGTTTTTGCTGCTTCTTTAGTTTGAGCAGCTTGTTGTTGAGTTGCTTCTACTTTAGCGACAGCCGCTTGTTTCTCAGCAGTAGCTTTGGCAGCAGAGTCTTGTGCTTTAACAGTCGCAGTCGCTACTTTTGCTTGTGCAGGTGCAGTTGCTTGTTGAGCAGTTTGAGCGGCAACAGTTTTTGCTTGTTCTTTCATTGCAGCAACAGGAGAAACTGTTGCAGAAGCCATAGCAGAAGCTGAAGTTGCAACGATTGCAGTTGCTAGAAGTGTTTTAAGCATTTTCATGCATAACCCCATAAATAAAGGAGAGAAATGTGGGGTTATGATACGCCTACCAAATATAAGTGACTGAGGGATAAGTTTTTATTGGTTGAATATTCAACTAAATTTACAAAGGGATAACATTGTCATTATTAGATTAATGGAATGTTTTACTAAAGCATTTAAAGAAGTGTAAATAGCAAATATTTTCAATCACTTCAAAAAGTCGATCAAAATTAGAAAAACTCAAATTGTTTTGACTTTTTATAATATGCTCAAAATATTCAACTTTACCATAATGATTATTATGTTTTTGACCACTACATTTGTTGTCAAGACATAAAGTCTTATTTCCGATTTTTTGTTGTTGGAGGGTTTTATCAAACATATCTTCAATAGAGTTAATTTGCTGTTGATTGATGCTTGAGTTTTGAGGAAGGGAAATCAAATATAGATTATGAAATACGTGTGCAACTTTTATAGAAGAATTTGTTTGAATTTCAATATACGAATTACTCTTACTTTTTGCATAATTAAATACATCAAAACCATCTTTATCTGGATCAACCATAATAATGGTTGGTAATTGATATTCATTTTTAGAAATATACAAGTTTTGAAATGCGCTTATAAATCTTTTTAAATTTTGAGTGCCACTACGAATATTTAGTTCATTTTGAAAAAAAGTCGGTGTATGGTCACTAAAAGCTGTTGGATGAAAGCAGTTAGATTTTTTAATTTTTAAATATAAATTAAGATATTGAGGATCTGTTTTTCCTTCACATAGAATTTTTATTTTTTCAGAATGGACAAAACGATAATGAAAAATAGCTTTGATCATCATTTTTTCAAATGAGTTTAAAGATTTTGGTATCTTTTTATTTCTTTGAATATCATTATTAGTCAATTCTGGAAGAATAATCTTAGGTTGAAGTGGTTGATGTCTTTTTAAATTTTCGCGCTTTATATAATGTAGAGACCTTTGCACGAAACAGCCCCTTTGCTCGAGGCATACCACCAAACCGAAAAAAAACAAAGAATGGCAATGAAATAAGCAAAACAATGGCTAAATCATGGATAAAATCTCCAAATGGTTGTTAAA
>NZ_VPEG01000030.1:0-34427 GCF_013417275.1 Acinetobacter sp. YH16038
CGGATCATCAGGGCCACATTAGGATTCAAATCTATGAAGACGGCTTATGCCACAATTAAAGGTATTGAAGTCATGCGTGCACTACGTAAAGGACAAGCATCGTCATTTTATTATGGTCAGCCTCAGGTGAAGTGTGTCTAATCAACAGGGTTTTCGGTCTCTAAGTACTTTTTAAAGGGAACATCATCGACTCAAATCTCTATTTGCAACAGTGCCTAATTAAATCCCTTACAATTCAAATTTTTCAGCAACGACTTATCTTTGTTAAAATAGTATTAATTTATTTTTTTTAGGACAAACCTTAACAAAATTACAAATTTGTAATTTGGTTGTCATTTAGGTGTATATATCTAGGAATTAGTATATGAAGAAATTATTTTTTGGTCCAAGATATGATTAGATTCAATAATATATATATGAAGATTGTTTTAGTTATTTTTACTATAGTTTTTTCAACCAGTAGTTTTGCTGATGGGGGACTTCGTTTCTTAGAGAAAAATTTAGAAATAATTAACAATGAAAAAAGCAAAGGGTGTGAAGAGAATTAATTCAAAATTATAATGAAGCACATATAACTAGGAAAACTAAAAATTAGTTATTTTTAGTATGGTGTAACTAAGATTAATTAATTTTTTTAAATCGAATGATAAATATATTTATTTTTTTTAATTTATTCTTTACCATTTTCAAATTTTTAAATAATCCGAAAAGACTATTTTAAACTTTAGGGTTACATATGCTCCTATACATAGGCAGGAATAAATATGCAACTTAGTATATTTGCAACAATAGTACTGGAAAGATTCATGTAATAATGCTTAAAACTCTCTAATTAGTTAGGGAGGCATTGGAATTGGAGAAAAAAGTAAAGTGCCCACTAGCAAATGTGGTTATTGGAGGAATTATCTCATCAACCCTTCTTATGTTGGTTTTATTACCAATATTGTCCCGGTGGATAAATGAAAAGAAAGCTTCTTGACCAATTATAGTAAGCAATTTTTAGCAGAAATATTGAGGCTTACTCAAGTCTCTCAGCTAATCGTAAATAGAATAAGGAAACTATTGTATGTCAGAAGATCATTCTCAGAGCCACGCGGCTGTTACTGAAGAGAATAGTAAGAAGCTAATATTTACTGTAGGTTTGACCACTACGTTTTAATCGTAGAAATTATAACCGTTTTTATTACTCAAAGTTTAACTTTTGTGATTATCTAAAAACACATAGCGGTCGAATGGCCATATTAACTGACTTAAAATCAGTCGCATACTTTAATGTAGCGGTTCTGATAGCACAAAAGTTCGCAGCATGAAAACGGAACCGGCATAATTGATTTATAGTGAACCCATACACTAAGCATAATGATTTAGAGGACGATAATCCCAATGAAAAAATTCCTTTTAGGAGCTGTTGCCGCATCTGTTTTGGCCTTTTCAGGCAATGCTATGGCCAATTTTGTGGCAGGTCAGGACTATCAGGTGGTTGCAAAACCAGTCAAAGTCGAAAAACCGGGCAGAATTGAGGTACGTGAATTCTTCTGGTACGGCTGTGGTCACTGTTTCGCGCTTGAACCACATATGCAGGGCTGGTTGAAAAAATTACCAAAAGATGTACGTTTTGTACGTACGCCGGCTGCAATGAATCCACTCTGGGAGCAGGCAGCGCGTGCTTATTATGTGTCTGAAGCATTGGGTGTGCGTCAAAAAGCACATTTACAATTATTCCATGATATTCATGATAAGCAACGTCCAATTTTAGAACAGGCGCAATTGGCCAAGTTCTATACCCGCTATGGTATTCCTGAAGCGAAATTTAACAGCACTTATAAATCTTTCCCGATCACTTCGAAAATTGCCCAAGCCAAAAATCTGGCTGCTCAGTATCAGTTAAGTGGTGTTCCGGCAGTGACCGTGAATGGTAAATATATTGTGCAGGGTAATGATGCCAAAGTCATTCAGGTGGTGAATTACCTGATCGAGAAAGAGCGTAAAGCCAAATAAGACGCGATTGATTATCTCTAAAAAAAACCTGCATCGAATCTGCAGGTTTTTTTATTTAAACTGGAGGAATGGTTATTTACGTCCTGACTGCCGGATCTGGTGTTTCTATCGGCGGGCGATACCAGTGTAAAATTCCTCGGAATAAGAGCTGCATCTGCAACACGCTTTGCGCTTTAAAGTAATGAATTTTCCTTTCTATTTCAACACGCAGAATTGCCGAGGCGCCCCGACGCTCTACAACAAACAAATTCTAATCTAAGATTTACATAAATAGACTGATAAAGTTTAAAAGGAATAAATATTAATTTAAACAACATGGAAATTCTTGTTAATTTCAACAGAAATATGAACAATCTCTTCATGAATTGACAAAGCTTTACGAACTACCTCTGCTGTTAAGGAGTCATTAACTGTATTTAGGGATAAAATACATGAAAATTTACTTCTACCTACTTTCCAGACATGCAGATCAGTAATCATAATTTGGTTATCTAATTCCTCTACAACTTCCTGAATCTCCTTTACTACAGGATGTTCCATCTCTGCATCAAGCAATGTTTTACCTGTTTCTCTAATCAATCCCCAAGACCATTGTGCTACAAGCACTGCACCTACGATCCCTAGAATTGCATCTAAAAAATCCCATCCAAAATACTTCCCTGCGAAAAGTGCAATAATCGCTAATACAGAAGTTACTGCATCTGCTACTACATGAAGAAAAGCGGCTTTCTGGTTTAAGTCATGGTCATCATGAGAGTGATGATGATCGTGGTGGTGGTCATGGTCATCATGAGAGTGATGATGATGGTGGTGGTGACCATTTTCACGTAGTAACCAGGCACAAATAAAATTAACGATCAAGCCAACAATCGCAATTGAAATTGCCTCGTTGTAGTGAATATTCACAGGATTGAATAAATGTTCTATCGATTGAACACCCATGAATACAGCAACAACCATCAATAAAATGGCACTCGAATATCCAGCTAAGATTTCTATCTTCCATGTACCGAAACAGAATCTCTGATCACGAGCATATTTTCGAGCCATTTTATAGGCAAAATAAGCTAAGCCCAATGCCAACATATGAGAACTCATATGCCATCCATCAGCCAATAAAGCCATGGAATTAAAGAACCATCCTCCAAAAATTTCAAACACCATCATTACACCAGTGAGGATGGTTGCGATTAAAATTTTCTTTTGTGCTAAAGGATTTCCTTCGTCAAATTGATGCGAATGGTCACTTTTAACATTATTTAGATATTACATTTTATTGCACCACAATTAATACTCCCCCATAGTATATGTTCTTGAGGTTGAATAGTATGTCTCACTTAAATCAGAACAAAAAAATTTTAAATCGGATTAGACGAATTCAAGGTCAAACTAATGCCCTTGAACAGAATATTTTAAATTCTGAAAATTCTTGTATTGAGGTATTACAGCAAGTTGCAGCAATTAAAGGTGCGATAAATGGCTTAATGAATGAGTTAATAGAACTTCATCTTAGAGAACATGTACTCGGTGATACTGAGAAAATAAAGGAAAAAGAACTAAATGAATTTTTAGCTTTAGTTAAACGCTACTTATAACTTTAAAGCACAGTCTTTTAAATAAAAAAACTGTGTGCGCACCTATTAATGACAGTGGTAATCACCAGTTTTACTGTTGGTATGACAACCCTGTAAGTTCGTTCCCCCAGAATGAGCATTCGCATAGGTAAATGACATGCCTATAAAGCATATTAATAAAATTCTTTTCATCTTAATCCCTCTCAAATAATTAGAATATCAACTGTATGATATTTAATAAAAGCCAACATGGCTTAGACCATTTCCAAATATATAAAGTAAAGCCAACAAAACTTTAAATGTATATAAAAAATGGTTAAATAATTGCAAGGGGGGGCTTTAAAACGTTTTAATCGTAAAGCATTTCCTAGTACAAATATTGACGAGAGAGCCATTGCACCAGCAGCAAATACAGGAGAAAGTAGCAGTCCAAATTGCGGATAAAGTACACCTGCTGCAATAGGAATCAGAGCTGCATTGTAAACAAATGCCCAAAATAAATTTTCACGAATATTGGTTATAGTCGCTTTGCTTAAAGCGATAGCATTTGGCACTCCTTTCAGGTTGCCAGACATCAAAACCACATCAGCAGCTTCAATAGCTACGTCTGTACCTGTACCTATTGCTAAACCAATATCTGCTTCTGCAAGTGCAGGGGCATCATTAATGCCATCTCCAACATATGCGAGTTTACCATATTGATTTTTTAATTTTTTAACGGCCTCTATTTTACCTTCAGGTAAGACTTCTGCAATAACCTCATCAATACCTAGTTTTTTTGCAATCGCTTGAGCTGTATGACGGTTATCACCTGTAATCATGGCAACCTTTAAACCTAACTGATGTAACGCTTCAATTGCAGCAAATGTTGATTCTTTAATTGGATCTGCTACAGCAATAATGGCAGCAAGTTTCTGGTCAATCGCAACATAGAGAGGGGTTTTTCCTTCTTCTCCCAAACGATCCGAAAATTGAGAAAAAACATTAGGATTCAAACCTAGTTTTTCCATATATCGATCTGCACCAATATGAACCAAATGTTCAGACACCGTTGCTTCTATTCCATAGCCCGTGACTGACTTGAAATCAGCAACAGGAGACAGGATTAATTCCTTATCTATAGCGGCTTGTACAATTGCTCGAGCAATAGGATGCTCAGACTTTGATTCAACGGCTGCCATAAGTGAAAGTACGGCATTGTATTCAAACCCTTCTAAGACATGCAGATCGGTTAAAATTGGTTTCCCTTCAGTCAGGGTCCCTGTTTTATCAACAGCAACCACTTTAGTTTCTTTGAGCAGCTGCAAAGCTTCCCCTTTACGGAATAAAACACCCATTTCAGCACCACGCCCAGTTCCCACCATGATTGATGTAGGCGTTGCAAGTCCCATTGCACAAGGACATGCAATAATGAGTACCGCAACTGCATTAACTAAGCTAAACGTTAGGGCTGGCTCAGGGCCGAAGATAAACCAAGTAATAAAAGTTAAAAGAGAGAGACCCATTACTACAGGTACAAACCACATGGTAATTTTATCAACCAATGCTTGAATAGGCAGCTTGGAACCCTGTGCCTGTTCAACCATTCGGATGATTTGAGAAAGCACTGATGAACTACCAACAGAGGTGGCTTTGATATTTAAGCTGCCACTTTGGTTAATTGTTCCTCCTACCACAGTAGAGCCTATCGTTTTTTCAACGGGCATAGGCTCGCCAGTAATCATGGATTCATCAATAAAACTTTGGCCGTGAATAACTTCACCATCGACAGGGATACGCTCGCCTGGTCTAATCTCTACAATCGTTCCTGTTTGAACTTCGGCAATCGGAACTTCTATCACCTGATTATTGAGCTGTATTCTGGCAACTTTAGGCTGCATTCCAACTAGATGTTGAATTGCTAAAGACGTTCGGCCTTTTGCCTTGGCTTCAAAAAATCTACCTAATAGAATTAAAGTGATAATAACCGCTGCAGCTTCATAATAAACATTGACCGTGCCTTGTGGCAGGACACTTGGAAAGAAAGTAGCAACCACTGAATAAAGATAAGCAGCCAATGTTCCTACAGCCACCAAGGAATTCATGTCTGGTGCTAAGCGGAATAAACTTGGGATGCCCTTTTTAAAGAAGCGTCGGCCTGGAAAAATTAATGCTACTGTGGTCAAGAAAAATTGCATTAACCAGCTATTTTGTTGGCCAATGTTATCCATCATAAACGTATGAAAGGCGGGAATCAGGTGTGATCCCATTTCTAAAATAAAAACGGGTAGAGTCAATAAGACTGACAAAATTAAATCTTTTTTAAGTTTTTCTAATTCAATATTTTTTTTATCTTGAAAGCTTTCCGTAGTTTGATGAACTGACTTTGCTTCAAACCCTGCTTTGGTAACAGCCTGAATTAACGAGTCACGAGTGACAGATGAGCTTGCCTGAATAGTCGCTTTTTCAGTAGCCAGATTTACATGAGCTGATTCCACACCCTCAACAGATTTTAAGGCCTTTTCTACTCGACCTACACAAGAAGCACATGACATACCCTCAATCGTAAGCTCTATTGGTTGCAGCGCTTCCACTTCGTAGCCTGCTTTTTCTACGGCTTTAATTAAAGTAGCGCGATCAAGTGGTTGATGCGCATAAATGACTGCTTTTTCGGTAGCCAGATTTACATGAGCCGATTCAACACCCTCAACAGATTTTAAAGCTTTTTCCACACGGCCTACACAAGAAGCACATGTCATCCCCTCAATCTCTAATGTTTCACTGTAGTGTGGCGTATCAGTCATTTCGGTACTCATATACGATCTCTATCATTTAGATATGCTGAGTTCTATATGCGAAGATCAGCTCGAACCAAGATTAGGGGGAATTCAGGGATTACTTTTATTTCAAGCAAGTACAGGTTTTATCTGTACGATGAGGAAAATAAGAGAGAGTAAAAGTGGTAAGGAATTCCCACTGTTACTCTAACAGAGATTAAGCAGGATCAGCTGTAAATCCACGCTCACTGAGAGTGGCAATGACTTGATCCTGACTCACCGTTGTGTTGATTTCAACAATACGGTTTTGTAAATCAATATCGAGTGAGGCATTCGAGTCGAGCTCTTTAATTGCGGTAGTAATGCCGCGTGCACAACCACCACAAGTCATATTAGCGATGTGAAATTTCATATGTTGCTCCTTTTTAACAAAACATTTGTTTAAAACATTAGAACAGTAACTCTAAACTTTCACCATACAACCAGCCTTTTTCTGAATCAGTTACTCGCTGTAACTTGGTCTGTGTACAACCTTACAGTTTTCTTCAGAGTATTCCAAAGAAGAGTGTTCTAATGACTACAGTAAAAGTACTTAACCAACATTAATGTGACTTTAAAATGACATTTTTGTCATCTACGATCACTCTGAAATTTATAAGATTAGTTATTTCAATCAATGGTAGTGAACTGAATAGATGAGACCGTTATGGGTTGAAGATAAGCTAAAAACCGGTGACTACCTTTATGTATAATGCCTCATGATGCGATTTTACTGTTCTGATTGTCGTAAGTTGGCAGTCCAGTAGAAACTTTATTGCTCAGCTACAAAAGATAAATGCAGTAATGTTAAATTTCCTCAATTCCCTTATTTTGAAATTCTCTTATTCAATACCCACGACAGTGGTTATATAGCCTGTTGTTAATAGAATTGATAGACCTAATAACATCTCAAATAAAATGGCATGACTAAGGTGTTTAGCGAATTTAGGATGTTGAAGACGCGGGGTGAAATACCATTTGTTGAAGGCAGCTAAAAGTAGAATACCTATAACAAAAAACATTTTAACCATGAAACCATAGCCATATGCAGTATTGATTAAGGTATTAAAATCTTTAATTAAAAGAAGAGCTACACTAGCGCCACAGGCGATTAATATCCCAACAATGAAAGCAGCAATACGTCCAAATACATGCATGCGATCTTTTAAAGGTAAACCACTTATTTCCCGGCTGGTTTTCCATAACGGATATAAAGACCCCATCCATAACGACATAACTAGAATATGGATTGATAATAAAATTTGAGCAAGTAAGGTTAAATTAGCGACATGTCCGAGCTGGGAAAAACTAAAAATAATCGGGAGAAGTAAAACACAAAATATTGAACTTTCAATTATAGAAAAATGACCTTTGTTCCTGTTAAGTTTAACCACCATGAGAAGAAGTAAAAGAGCAAAACTAATAGAACGAAGAACGTATATATACCCCGTCGGAGTATTAACCAATATATTAATATACGTGGGGTCCACCATACCTGTAATACCAGTATTGGCAAAACTACCAATCAGAATAAAAAATCCCAAGGTACTGGAAATTAGGCCTAATCCAGCGCCAATTGTAATATATTTAAGAATCGATTCTTTTAGTTCAAGATATTGTCTAAGTAAAAAATAGCAAAAGGCTCCACCAACGACAAAAGCTACACTTAAATATAAAATAACCTTAGTTAACCAAGTGGCCCACATCCAATATTCAGAAATCATTATTTTTGTCCATTCTAGAACAACATGCCAGCACCTCACTGACATGTTGAAAGGTAATCAATTCTTATTTAGTTGATTTGATAGTGAAACTATATTCACCATTCATGTTGTGACCATCTTTCCCCATTGTTGTCCAGACAACGGTATATTTACCTTTTTTCAGTTTCGGAAGAGCGACATCAAAGGATTTCTTTAAGTCATGAGTAACTTTATATTTTAAAGGAACATCTCTTCGCTGAGCATCCAGTAACTTAATATTCATCAACATAACCTCTGCACCAAAGTTAAGGGTCAAGTTCTTTGGTTGACTAAGGATAGATGCATTTTCCGCAGGAATCGCACTCACTAAACTCACATGAGCGAACGTAGTTGTAGTAGCCACAATCATCGTTGCAGCTACTACAACATTACGTAGAGCAGTCATTTTATTTTGAAATAATTTCATTTACGTTTCCTCTTGATTCGTTAGTTCATTAGAGATGACTTTATAAAATCTATATTTAATGAGACCACATCATCTCCTCTTATATTTCAATTATTAGTGAGAGACAGAAACAGAGCGATGACTTCAAAATTACATTTTTGTCATTTTTAAAAATCAATAGACTCAAGTGATAAAATTATTCAATAGAAATAAAAAAATTGACTATAACCAGCTACCACCTAAGTAAAACACCGGTGGCATAACCAGCGATCAACTTCATCAAAAGAATGAGTGGAGCAAATAAATGAAAACTACCTCTCTCTATTTGTTTGCTTCATTCATTTAAAGGTTGTATCGGCTGATCAACTGATGGAAGGAAAATACCATGACTTATATCCGCCAAACTTTACTCGCACTTTGTATAACCACTGCCGCTCTAGGTGCATTAGCCCAAAATCCTGAAGAGCATAAAACTCATCACCCAGAAAATACTCCTCCATCCACAGTCACTGTTAAAAAGACAGCTACTGGCACGATGACTCCAGACAAAATGGCTGCAATGGACCAACACATGAAAGCGATGCAAGCCATGCATGAAAAGATGATGGCTGCAAAAAACCCGCAAGAACGTCAGAAACTTATGGCTGAGCACATGAAACTCATGCAAGGAGGTATAAGCATGATGAAACAGATGGGTAGCCAAAGCATGAATGCCAATATGGCTGACCGTCAGCAAATGATGGAAAAACGTATGGACATGATGCAATCCATGATGCAGATGATGATGGACTGTATGCCTCCCTCCACAACTAAATAATTACCCATGAATTAGAGAGGGAAGCACCATGAACCATCAACCTCAAGAACATAATTCAGTACCTAACTTTTGGTCTACACGTTATGCCATCGGCCTATTCGTGATTGGTGGTGTGGCAGCCTATTTTCTCTTAACCGAGCATTTGGCCCATGTCGTTGGTGTTTTACCCTTTTTACTCCTTTTAGCATGCCCACTCATGCATATTTTTATGCATGGTGGTCATGGACATCACCATCATCAACAGAAAAATCCAGACACATCAGATAATAAAAAATCACGCGAACCAGGAGACCCCTCATGAATCATGCGGAATCGGCTTATGGTTTATGGACGCTGGTTATCATTAACTCAGCAGTTTTTATCATGTTCGCTTTCAGTTTTTTTAGACCTTCCACTGCGCGCGATTGGCGTACATTTGGGGCCTTTTCGGCTTTTATCATTGCTCTATTTGTCGAAATGTATGGTTTTCCTTTAACCATTTACCTGTTATCTGGTTGGCTTCAAACTCGCTTCCCTCAACTTGACTTACTTTCTCATAATGCAGGTCACTTGTGGTCAACGCTATTAGGTGAAAAAGGTGATCCACATTTTGGCATTTTGCATATCGCCAGTTACGTTTTCTTGGGCTATGGATTTTACCTGTTATCAACGTCATGGCACGTGCTGTACAACGCGCAACGTCAGCATTCTTTAGCGATCACAGGCCCTTATGCACGTATACGTCACCCACAATACGTGGCTTTTGTGATGATCTTGCTGGGTTTTTTATTGCAATGGCCAACTTTACTGACACTGATTATGTTTCCAATCCTACTCTTAATGTACAGCCGCTTGGCAATTAAGGAAGAGGCTGAAATGAGTAAACAGTTTGGCGCTGTCTATGACAGCTATGCTCAACAGACTCCGAGATTTATTCCAAAATTCGGCCATAAAACCACTTTACCATAAGAGAATTATTTATGTCAGATCAAAAAAATCATAACCAGGACCATATGGCACAGGCTACAACAGACGTACTGAAAGACCCAGTCTGTGGTATGACCGTCACTGAAGAATCGAAATACCATGAGGAATTTAAGGGGAAAACTTACTTTTTTTGCAGTGATAAATGTCAATCAAAGTTTCATAGCAGCCCGGTGCAATATATCGCTAAACCCGCAACGACGACTGCCGATGCACATACACAGCATCATCAGACTACTCAATCCGTTAATGAGACAAGCACAACAGGCACGATCATCTATACGTGCCCAATGCATCCAGAAATTAAACAAGATCATCCTGGAAACTGTCCTAAATGCGGAATGACACTGGAGCCACTCATTCCTGAATTAGAGGAAGATGAGAATCCGGAGTTACGTGATTTCCGCCGACGCTTCTGGTGGACACTGCCATTGACCATCATCGTGACTTTTTTGGCGATGTTTGGTCATCAAATGAACCTGTTCAATATGGCGGTTCAGAGCTGGATTGAACTGGTGTTGTCACTCCCAATTGTACTTTGGGCAGGTTGGCCATTTTTTTCCCGGGGTTGGCAATCGGTTGTGAATCGCAGCCCGAACATGTGGACGCTGATTGGTTTGGGCACTGGAGCTGCATTTATTTATAGTGTGGTCGCAACCATTGCACCGCAAATCTTCCCAGACTCATTTATTTCCATGGGTCGTGTCGCTGTTTACTTTGAAGCTTCAGCGGTCATCATTTCATTGACCCTACTGGGACAAATATTGGAGTTAAAAGCACGTTCGCAAACTTCTGCTGCAATTAAGTCACTCCTTGGGCTCGCTCCTAAAACAGCTCGCCGAATCCTGCCTGATGGAACTGAAGAAGATGTTCCTCTAACGCATGTCCATGTAGGAGATTTACTCAGAATTCGCCCAGGTGAAAAAGTGCCTGTGGATGGTGTAATCACTGAAGGAAGTAGTTCAGTGGATGAATCGATGCTGACAGGTGAACCTTTACCTATCACTAAACGTATCGGCGATAAAGTCATTGGAGCTACCCTGAATACCAATGGTTCATTGATCATGCGTTCAGAGAAAATTGGTTCAAGTACCATGTTATCCCAGATCGTACAGATGGTGGCGCAAGCTCAACGATCGAGAGCACCAATGCAACGTATGGCTGATCAGGTAGCAGGTTGGTTCGTCATGGCTGTAGTGACCATTGCCTTGCTTACCTTCTTTGGATGGGGACTATTCGGCCCAGAAGAATCAAGCTGGGTTTATGCATTAATCAATGCTGTGGCAGTACTCATTATTGCCTGTCCTTGTGCACTAGGCTTGGCAACTCCAATGTCTATCATGGTTGCGACGGGTCAAGGTGCTACTCATGGTGTGCTGTTCCGTGATGCAGCAGCCATTGAGAATCTACGCAAGATTGACACACTAATCATCGATAAAACAGGTACGTTAACTGAAGGACGCCCTGTATTCGATCGTGTAGTTGCCGCATCAGATTTTGACGAATCTGAAGTATTACGTTTAGCCGCCAGTCTTGATCAAGGCAGTGAACACCCGCTAGCCGAAGCGATTGTAAACGCAGCACACGAACGTGGCCTGTCTCTTGAAACACCAGATAATTTTGAATCGGGCTCAGGGATTGGTGTTCGAGGTCAAGTGGGCGATCGTCAGTTAGCTTTGGGCAACACAGCACTGATGGAGCAATTGGGTATCTCGGTACAATCTCTGATTCCGCAAGCCGAAGAGCTGCGTTCGGAAGGTGCAAGTGTGATGCATCTAGCCATCAATGGTGAATTGGCCGGTCTGCTTGCAGTATCCGATCCCATCAAAAAAAATACCCCAGAAGCACTTGCCACCCTGAAGGAAGCGGGTCTACGTATCGTGATGGCAACAGGAGATGGTCTCACCACTGCCCGTTCAGTCGCAGCACGTCTAGGCATTGATGAGGTACATGGCGAAGTCAAACCCGCAGATAAACTAGAACTGGTCAGCAAATTGCAGAAGGAAGGTCGCATCGTGGCTATGGCTGGTGATGGCATCAATGATGCACCAGCCTTGGCTAAAGCTGATGTCGGTATCGCTATGGGAACCGGGACTGATGTTGCAATGAATAGTGCCCAAGTTACGCTGGTCAAGGGAGATTTACGAGGGATTGCTGTTGCCCGTTCACTTTCGGAAGCTACTGTCGGCAACATGAAACAGAACCTCATGTTTGCTTTCCTTTACAATGCTTTGGGTATCCCTATCGCGGCTGGCGTACTATATCCATTTACCGGTTGGTTGTTGTCACCGATGATTGCCGCCTTGGCTATGAGTTTGAGTTCAGCTTCAGTCATCACCAATGCCCTTCGCCTGCGAAATAAAAAGTTATGATAGAGAGTTCCTTTCTTCCACCAGATGTATCAGGGCTGGTTGCAGCACTCGCCATCGGCCTGCTCATTGGTTTAGAACGAGGATGGCAGGATCGAGAACTGCCAGAAGGCAGCCGAGTAGCAGGTCTACGTACCTTCACATTGACAGGATTGCTCGGAGGAGTGCTCGGTCATTTACAACCAAACTTCGGAGCTTGGCCGCTAGTTGCGGCCGTATTAGGGCTTTCCTTATTACTAACAGTGTCCTATGCTCGTACCGCAAAAATTTCCGGTAATTTAAGTGCTACCACAATTATTGCGATGCTGTTGACATTAGTTTTAGGTGCATATGCATCCCATGGTAATGTTACTTTAGCATTAACCGCGGCTGTAATCGTCGCTGTATTTTTGGATCTCAAGCCAACCTTACACGGTTGGCTACGCTTGATAGAGCATCGTGAATTAACCGCATCCCTGCAGTTGCTGGTACTTTCTGTCGTTATATTACCCTACTTACCCAATACGGGTCTGGGACCTTTTGCTGCATTAAATCCTTACCAGTTATGGTGGGCAGTGATCCTGATTGCCGGACTCTCTCTGGCAGGTCATTTTGCCATGCGGCTTACCGGTTCAGAAAGAGGCATATTCTGGACAGGTCTATTGGGTGGTTTGGCATCGTCTACAGCTGCAACTGTCGCACTGGCACGCTATACACGCCAGCACCCCGTCATGGTCAGTGCTGCTATTTCTGGAACATTGGCTGCCTGTGGCATCATGTTTTTTCGTATGGTTGTGCTGATAGGCGTCATTGAGCCAGCATTGCTAAGCACTTTTGGTGGTGCAATGATGATTGCGGGAATCCTTCTGCTGGGTATGGCATTGTGGAGACAACGCCAAATTACCAGCGCTGAAAACAACGATCGAACAATAGAAGCAATGGCTCCTTTTGATCTTGGGACAGCATTCAGCTTCGCTGCTTTCCTGGCTGTCATGGCAGTCTTGGTCCCGGCAGCAAAACAATGGTTGGGCACCAGCGGCATCTTCGTATTATCGACTATTTCTGGGCTAGCAGACGTAGATGCTATTTTAGTCTCACTTGCCCGCCTGCATAGTACTGAAGGCTTAACAACAAATGTGGCTGCTGTCGCGCTAGGGCTGGCCACACTGAGCAACATGTTAAGCAAAGCGACAATTGCATGGATGACAGGGGGGGCACAGTTTGGCCGAGCTATCATATTTGGCTACACAATTGCCATGATAGGTGCTGGCGTAGCTCTGGCTCTCAGTTTGAGCTTTATGTAAGGTCAACTCGGGTAAATGGAAGATGTTCAAAAAATGAGTTAAAATGATTCCCCTTGCATGGATTCACTTTGAAAAACAATGGTAAAAATGATTCGACCATTGAGGGATTCAGCCTGGATGGTCGCCCCAAGCATATCAAGAATAGATTTTGTTATCGCGAGCCCTAAGCCGGTTCCTTCTTCTGTTCTTTGTCTAGATGCATCTGTTCGATAAAATCGATCAAATAACCTGGATAGTTGTTCAGGAGAGATTTCAGGGCCTTCATTTTCAATTGAAAATATTGTGTTATCTAAATTCTGTTGAAGTTTTATGCGTATTGTAGAATTCTTATTTCCATATTTAACTGCATTAGATAATAGATTGCTGAGTGCTCGACGTAACATAGCAGGATCACCTTTGACATTTCCAGATCCTGTTTGTTGAAGCGTCATATTTTTTTCGGCAGCTAGCGCATCATAGAAATCAAATAAGGCTGTAACTTCTTTAACCAGGTCAATATTCTGTAAGTTCTGTAATTTTAGGCCATGTTCTGCTTTTGCCAAGAAAAGCATATTGGATACCATTCGAGCCAAACGTTCTAATTCTTCTAAATTAGAAAATAGTATTTCTTGATAAGTACCAATATCTCGGTTACGGGCAAGACATACTTGAGTTTGAGTCATTAAGTTATTAATCGGTGTTCTAATTTCATGCGCTAAATCAGATGAAAAATCGGAAAGCTTTTCTAAAGCTGATTCTAGTCTGTCGAGCATATCATTGAAGGCAATTGCTAATGATTTTAGTTCTGTTGGTGTGTGCTCAACTTCTAAACGTTCTGAAAGATGTTGGGCAGAAATGCCTTCTGCGACCTTAGCCATTTTTTGCACGGGTCTTAAACCTCTCCAGGTTGCAAACCAGCCTAAAAACATTAAACAAATCGTACCGGCTAAACCAATGTAAAAAAGTTGACGCTTAAAATCATTTAAAAAATGTAGATGTTCAGATGTATCGATCCCCACAATAATGCGTACAGATTGTATCTCAGTATTTTTGTTTATATCCGTGTTGTAGATCATGCCACGATAAGTCTTATCCTGAATTTTCCATTTAATCCATGAATTATTTGCTGACTTGGTTAAGTGTTGAGTATTAATTGTTGAAGGTGCTGAACTAAATAAAACTTTACCTGTCGGTCGTTCTATTTGAACCATAAGATCATGGTGTCCAACTAAAGCGTCTCTCAAATAAAGATTAAGTTCTGGAGAGTTTTTAGGATTCTGTTGGATAAGATTCTGAATCAGCTGGATTTTACCTTCTAATTGGGTACGGTCTTGAGTCTCAAAATGATGCATTACTAATTTATTTATGAACAAACCCATAATAATTAGAATGAAAATAGTAGATAATGAGAAAATGATACCGATCCGGAAACTGATCGCTCTGAATAAATTATTATTCATCCTCTACCTCTAGTACATACCCCATTCCTCGAATATTCTGAATTAATTTGGGAGTAAAGTTACTGTCAACTTTACTTCTTAATCGTTTAATAGCGACTTCAACGACATTCGTATCACTATCAAAGTTCATATCCCAAATTTGAGATGCAATAAGTGCTCTTGGTAGAATTTCACCTCTTCTACGCATAAAAAGCTCCATAAGCGCGAATTCTTTAGCCGTTAAATCAATGCGTTGACCTGCTCGTGTTACCCGACGTTTTCTCAAATCAAGTTCTAAATCAGCAATCTTAATAATATTATTATCTTCTCTTTGTTGCCCTCGTCTAAGGAGCGTTTTTATTCGAGCTAGAAGCTCTGCAAAAGCAAAAGGCTTAACTAAATAATCATCAGCGCCTAGCTCTAATCCTTTTACTCGATCTTCGATTTGATCTCGGGCGGTAAGAAAAAGAATGGGCATTGTTTTACCGCTGCTACGAATATCATTGATAATATTCCAACCATTTAGTCCAGGTAACATCACGTCTAAAATAATTAAGTCATACTCTTCAGAAAGAGCTTGATGTTTACCCGTTAACCCATCTGTAACCCAGTCCGTAATATAGCCAGCTTCGGATAAACCTTGCTTGAGATAATCACCAGTTTTTTGTTCATCTTCAACTAATAGTATTCTCATTTCCGAATCCTAAGTCATTCATTAAAACTATAATAACGTTATAAAACATCTGATCGAGATAGATTACAAAAATGTCATTTTCAAGTCACTTAGATGTTCAGTGCTTCACTTTATTGTAGTAGCAAGAAATTAACTTTTAGAGAAACTTATGAAAACTGTAGTGCGTCGTAGTCTAACAATTTTAATGTGTGCTGGAACTTTAATTGCTGGTACTCAATCTTGGGCAAAAGATGTATCAACCTCAAGTGCCACTAAAACGGTAAAAGCACAGAAACCTTGTACAAAACCTTGTAAAATGGAAAAAGATGACAAGACTCAGCAAGATCATAGTCAACATCAGTCTCCTAACTCATCTGACATGTCAAAAATGGATCATTCTATGATGAATATGGACCATTCTAAAATGGATCATTCAAAGATGAATATGCCTGGTAGCAATAAATAATTTTATAAATAGCGAGAAAGAAGTATTAAAGTTTATACTAAATATTTGCTTTATTACTTCAATCTTGACCTTTCTAAAGGTGAGATAGAATGTCAAAAAAGTTAAGTCATGTACTCTTAATTGGAGTTGGTTTATTTTCATCAACTTGGGTAATGGCGGCAGTTAAAGAATATGATTTAACAATCGCTGAACAAACTGTAAATATCACAGGAAAACCGCTAAAGAGAATTACCGTTAATGGTAAATTCGTTGCACCACTTCTTGAATTTGAAGAAGGTGATGAGGCCGTTATCCGTGTTCACAATAAGTTAAAAAATCAGGACTCTTCAATCCATTGGCATGGCTTATTATTACCTGGAATTATGGATGGTGTACCTGGATTTAACAAATTTAATGGCATTGCCCCTAATAAAACTTATGAATATAAGTTTAAAGTCCGCCAAAATGGTACTTATTGGTATCATTCACATAGTAAAGGACAAGAACAAGACGGTTTATATGGTGCTTTTGTTATTTATCCTAAAGATAAAACTCCACTAACAGCTGCTGAAAAAACCGATAAAGATTACGTTGTTTTGCTTTCTGATTTTCATAATTCAACAAGTGATCAAATTATGAAAAATCTTAAAAAAGAAGCAGATTACTATCAGAACCGTCGCGAAACAGTATTCGATGTATTAAAACAAGTTAAACGTGATGGATTAAAGGCAACTTGGCAAGACCGCTCTATGTGGAATCAGATGCGGATGTTGAAAACAGATATGTCCGATGTGACTGGTTATACATTTTTAATGAATGGCAAAACACCTCAGCAAAACTGGACCGGTAACTTCAAAGCTGGTGAAAAAGTTCGCCTTCGTTTTATTAATGCTTCCGCTATGTCATTCTTTGATGTACGCATTCCAAACCTAAAAATGACTGTAGTCAGTGCTGATGGTCAACCTGTAAAGCCCGTTCCTGTAGATGAGTTCCGTATTGGTACTGCTGAAACCTATGATGTCATTGTGGAACCAAAACAAGCACATTACCAAATTGAAGCTGAATCTATTGATCGTACCGGTTTTTCAGTGGGAACATTACATGAAGAAAGCAGCCCAGCAGTCAAACAAATTGAGATGCCTAAATCTCGCCCTCGTGCTTTATTAACTATGGAAGATATGGGGATGAGCCATGACATGTCATCTATGAAAGATATGAATCACGATATGTCTTCTATGAAAGGTATGGATCATGATATGTCTTCTATGAAAGGCATGAATCACGATATGTCTTCTATGAAAGGTATGGATCATGATATGTCTTCAATGAAAGATATGAATCATGATATGTCTTCTATGAAAGGTATGGATCATGATATGTCTTCTATGAAAGGTATGGATCATGATATGTCTTCTATGAAAGGTATGGATCATGATATGTCTTCTATGAAAGGCATGAATCACGATATGTCTTCTATGAAAGGTATGGATCATGATATGTCTTCAATGAAAGGTATGGATCATGATATGTCTTCTATGAAAGGTATGGATCATGATATGTCTTCTATGAAAGGTATGGATCATGATATGCCGATGAATAGCGCTACTGTTAAGGCGGCTTCAGACAAGAATGATAATACCGTATTTGGATGGGCAAATGCTTCAACACCTGAAGGTAATAAAGCATTGCAATATAGTGATTTGCAATCGTTAGATCCTCAAAAAGACACTCGTGCAGCTGAACGTGAAATAGAGATCCGTCTTGGTGGAAACATGGAGCGTTATATTTGGACAATAAATGGTAAAAAATTTAATGAAGCCGACCCACTAGTGGTGAAGTATGGTGAACGTATTCGCTTAAAATTTGTCAATGACAGTATGATGGCTCACCCAATGCACTTACATGGCATGTTTATGCAGCTTGAGAATGGTCAGGATCCAAGCAATATGCCAAACAAACATACGGTAATTGTTCCACCTGGGAAAACGATAACCACTCTACTCACAGCTGATGAGTTAGGTGAGTGGGCTATTCATTGTCACCTGCTTTACCATATGAGTGCAGGAATGATGAATAAACTCATTGTAGCTCAAGTGGAAGATGGTAATTCTACAAAGACTGTTCCTCAGTCCCAAGTAAATGAGAAGGGAGTAAATCCACATGCACATCACTAATAATTTGTTTTCAAAAACAACTTTGATGATTGCGCTATTTGGATTATCAAATCTAACGTTCGCTAAAAATGAAACTCCTGTACAAGACAGTAATATTACAAAAAATATGAAAATTCTTTTACAGGAATCTGGAGGATTAAAGTATTCCCTTCAAGAGCGTTATCCAGAATATTATTCAATGGAAAATGCGGATATGGGGGATAAGAGTGTCCAGATTGCGCTTGAGAACTCTAACTCACCTCATGACAATCATCTTAAAGAACATGGTGGACAAATTTATCAAACGACAAAATTTGAAAATGAATGGATGGTTGATGAAGACGGTAAGGGCAACCTAGGAACAAAGTTTGAAACTTTAATTGGAACAGATGAAAATCGTCTATTTATTGAAGCCAATTCGGAAAAGTCAGAAAGTAATGATCCAAAATATGCTGTATCAGCACTTTATAGCCGTAACGTAGCCCCATTTTGGGATGTACAAGCTGGGGTAAGATATAGTGAAGATAAAAATAACAGCAGCAGCGATCGAGTGGATGGGGTTATTGGTATATTAGGTCTAGCTCCTTATTTCTTTGAAACACAAGCATATCTTTATGGCGGTGAGAATAATTTTTGGGGAGCAAGTTTTGAATTAGAACGTGATTTGCTTTTAACTCAGAAACTTATTACTCAACCTTATATCGAAGCAGATGTAATATTTAGCGATGATTCTAACTATGCTGCAAAATCAGGTTTATCAGAACTAAAAACTGGTATCAAAACCCGATATGAGATTACTAAGCGAATTAAACCTTTCATTGATGTTGCTTACCAATATGAAAAAGGACAGAAAGCCACTTCTATGCAAGAGGCAACAGAGTCTGAAAAGGGATGGAAATATGGTGCAGGCATCGAATTAGTTTTTTAAAATAGTATGATTTGGATTCATGAATGGTAGCTTCGGCTACTATTCATGAATTATTAGGCGGATTCAAGCGGCAAGTGCAACAGTATAAAAACCAGCCATAACTTCACTCGGTGTATACCAACCTAGTGTTTTTCTAGGACGATGGTTGAGTGCAAATTCTATCTGCTCTATTTGTTCGTTTGACACGCCATCAAACGATGATGATTTTGGCAGATATTGACGGATTAAACCATTCGTATTTTCATTTCTAGCTCGCTGAATAGACTTGTAAGGATCAGCAAAATACGTCTCTATGCCAGCATCAGTAATTCTTTTGTGTTCGGAAAATTCTTTGCCATTATCAAATGTCACACTATAAGCATGGCTCATTTGTAAACGATCTAATGCACAAGTAATCGTTGGAGAGGATGCTCTTGTTGGCCCTAAATGAACAATATGTACATACAGGCTCTTTCGATCAACGAGAGTCAATAAAGCACCTTTATGATGTTTACCAATCACCGTGTCACCTTCGAAATCTCCTAAACGTTGTCGTTGATCAATGACCTGGTCTCGGCAGTGAATACTTGTTTTATCAATGATTTGACCCCTACGATCCGTGTTTTTGTAACCGCGTTTTCGATATTTCTTCTGATGCCTTAAATGTAGATGAAGTTTACCGCCTTTTGATTTATCTTGATAAATGTACTGGTAAATCCACTCATGTGAAGGTACATCCAGCCAACCGCGTTGTGTTAAAGCACCTGAAATTTGTTCGGGTGACCAGTCCAAACCAATCAAATAATCAATATAAGCGAAGGCAAATGCTGTCATTGATGATGAAGGACGGTACCGTCTTTGACTTGCAAATTTAGCTGCCTGTTGAGCTCTATATCCACGTTGCCCAGTATTTCTTTTTAATTCACGGTAGATGGTTGATCGTGAACGTCCTAATTCCCGAGCAAGGGTAGCGATTGAACTTTTACTTTTCAAAGTAGCATAAATTTCGTATCTTTCATCTTGAGAAAGTTGGGTGTATTTCTTCATTGTGTGCTTTCCAATTGCGAGTTGAAAAAGTCTAATGATTCTATGAATACACCTAACTTTTTCAACTAACTACAAATGTGTTGCACTTGGGATTTGAATCTGCGTTACTATTTATTTTCGAATCTGTAAAACTAAAAAAGCTTAATTTTCGGTCTATTTTTATGCAGTGGTTAAAAACATGCTTATCGCTGTTTTTATCGTTTGCTATTCTTTTAGTAGGATCGGCTGCTACTACTTCGTCTGTACATCATCGGTGTTTAATGCCATCTGAATAGATGCATGTGGCATAGCCGTCTTCATCGATTTGAATCCTAAAGTGGCCCTAATGATCCGCTTTAGCTTGCCATGATTACATTCGATCACGTTATTTTTATACTTAACCTGCCTGTGCTCAAGATCTGGTGGACATTTTCTTTCCCATTTTAACCGTGACAAAGCACCTCCATATGTGTGCTTTATCTGTATCTATCACTTGTGGGGCCTTCCTTTGCCAGAAGATGCGGATACTGAGCATCCAAAAGTAAAAGAACTGCATGAGCTTCTTGCATGGTCTGAAGGTATGGTCTGGTGTTCACCTGAACGTCATGGTTCTATGAGTTCCATTTTTAAATCACAAATAGACTGGATTCCACTTGCAGGAGGAGCAATCCGTGCTACCCAAGTTAAAACCCTTGCCTTGATGCAAGTCAGTGGTGGATCACAGTTATTTAACAGCCTGAACCAGATGCGTATTTTGGGGCGGTGGATGCGGATGATCACCATTCCAAATCAGTCTTCAATTCCGAAAGCTTTCTTGGAATTTGAAGAAGATGGACGAATGAAGCCTTCAGCTTTCTATGACCGGATTGTGGATGTCATGGAAGAGTTATTTAAGTTCACTCTACTAACTCGTGGTCAAAGCAAATACCTGACTGATCGTTATTCTGAACGCAAGGAATCGGCTGAAGAGTTGTCCAAGCGTGTAAATCAGCGCAGTTTATAAATGCTGGATGGTATTAAATACTGCGCCTCATTGCCAGGTCAGTAACACTTTTATGCTGTACCGATGAAGTGCTGTTAAAGGTACAATGAATATTGTAAAAACCCAGTCTTCATGATTGGGTTTTTACATTAAAGAAGTCAGAGATAAATAAGGAAAAGGTGAAGGCTTTGAACCAGAAACGGCACTGTTGCAAATAGGCTGACATGATAAGCTAAATATCTTATTTATTTCGAGATACAGCAGATGAATCCCTTCCACGGTCGGCACTTTCAAGGTGAAATCATTCTTTGGGCTGTTCGTTGGTATTGTAAATATGGCATCAGCTATCGTGAACTTCAGGAAATGCTCGCTGAACGTGGAGTGAATGTTGATCACACCACAATTTATCGCTGGGTTCAGCGTTATGCTCCAGAAATGGAAAAACGTTTACGTTGGTATTGGCGTAATCCTACAGATCGACATTTATGGCATCTGGATGAAACTTACGTAAAAGTGAATGGCAAATGGGCATATCTATACTGTGCAGTTGACCAACGTGGCCATACTCTTGATTTCTATCTTTCTGCTAGACGAAATACCCATTCAGCTTATTGTTTTCTTGGTAAAATTTTGAATCATGTCAAAAAATGGCAGATTCCACGAGTCATAAACACTGATAAGGCTCATACCTATGGCCGTGCTTTGTCGCGACTAAAACAGGAAGGAAAGTGTCCTGAAGACCTGGACCATCGACAGATTAAATACAAGAATAACGTGATTGAATGTGATCATGGCAAGCTCAAACGGATCATCAAGGCTACGTTGGGATTCAAGTCTATGAAAACGGCTTATGCCACAATTAAAGGAATTGAGGTTATGCGTGCTCTACGCAAAGGACAAGCTTCATTATTTTATAACGGTAATATTCTTGGAGAAGTTTGGCTAGTAAATAGAGTTTTCGGTCTCTAAGCTTTTTTGAAGGGAAAATCATCGACTCAGATCCCTATTTGCAACAGTGCCGTTGTTAGTGGTTTGACCCACTAACAACTAACACGTTGGCTATTCATTGAGTAAATCCTAAACTCAACTAATTCTTTTATTTATCAGACAACCATTTTTCGACATTCGACGGCACATTCACGGCAAGCATCAGCACATTGCTGGCAGTGTTGATGCTCATGTTGGCTACATTCATCTGCACAGTATTCACAAGCCTTGGCACAAAGCTCACAAATTTCTTTCATAAAAGGAGATTCATTTTGCTGCATACGAGCACAGAGCTGACAAATATCTGCACAATCTAGACAACGCTGAATACATTCTCGCATCATCTCCAGATTTTCTTCTTTTAGACAGGCATTTGCACAACTGGCACAGGTAAGGTAACAGCTCATACATGCCTTTGCGCAATCTGAAAATTGGATATCGTTCATCATACTTACCTAAAGTCACTTGATTTAGGAATAAGCTAATCAAAAAAAAAGATATACACTAGGACGATTAGGTAAGGGAAAGTAAAATAGTCATAGATTTTGTTAAATGGTTTTAGATGCTGGCTTTGAGTGATTTAGCTGCTCATGTATTCAGGCACTGTTGCAAATAGGCTGACATGATAAGCTAAATATCTTATTTATTTCGAGATACAGCAGATGAATCCCTTCCATGGTCGGCACTTTCAAGGTGAAATCATTCTTTGGGCTGTTCGTTGGTATTGTAAATATGGCATCAGCTATCGTGAACTTCAAGAAATGCTCGCTGAACGGGGTGTGAATGTTGACCACACCACAATTTATCGTTGGGTTCAGCGTTATGCTCCAGAAATGGAAAAACGCTTACGCTGGTATTGGCGTAATCCTACAGATTTACATTCATGGCATATGGATGAGACTTATATTAAAGTGAAGGGGCGATGGACTTACCTGTATCGTGCAGTTGATCAACGTGGTCATACGATTGACTTTTACCTTTCCGCTAGACGGAACAGTAAATCAGCCTATTGTTTTTTAGGAAAAATCTTCAATACGGTGAAAAAATGGCAAATTCCACGGGTCATCAATACAGATAAAGCAGCGACCTATGGCCATGCTTTATCACGGTTAAAGCGAGAAGGAAAATGTCCAGTAGATATTGAGCACAGGCAGATTAAGTATAAAAATAATGTCATTGAATGTGATCATGGTAAGTTAAAGCGGATCATCAGGGCCACATTAGGATTCAAATCTATGAAGACGGCTTATGCCACAATCAAAGGTATTGAAGTCATGCGTGCACTACGTAAAGGACAAGCATCGTCATTTTATTATGGTCAGCCTCAAGGTGAAGTGTGTCTAATCAACAGGGTTTTCGGTCTCTAAGCACTTTTAAAAAGGAACTTCATCGACTCAAATCTCTATTTGCAACAGTGCCGAAATTAGACACATATAAGACATTTTTACAAAGGAAAGAATTTTTTAAGAAAAATTCAAAATTTGAAAAATATGGTCTGACTTGTTACCCAAAAAAAGTGGCTGATAATTTCTATGGTTGTTATGGGAAATCCAAAGAACAGGATGTTGCTGGTGTTTTATTGGATGTAGTTGCTTTAGAAAATACGGTAGATAATCGATTTGTTCAAATTAGAGGAGAGAGTTATGAGCCCAATAAATATGGCGGTATATGGGTTCAGTGGGAAACGAATTTAAATAATTGGGACAAATGGCAAGAGATAGATAGTGCAATTTGGCGCTTATTAGGTACATGGAACTCTGCTCCATCACCTCAAAAACTAACTAAATAGTTCCCCATTTAACATAATGGCTATTATACGAAATACACTTGTATATTAATTTAAATATCAGATATTTATTTAAATGGTAAAAATCCAAAAATGCCCAAAAAGCCGATTTTGAAACAAGTCGGCTTTTTTATGATCGTTTTTGATAGTTCTTGCCAATAATTTTGTTTAAAAAGTAGTCAATTTTGAGATTTTTCAAATTTTATCAATGCCTCAATGTCCAAAACTATCCACATTTTTTGTGGATAAAATTTAGGCTATTTTGTACGCTTTGGCTCACATGAAACTCGGCTCTTTGCTGCTATGCGGCATACTGGAATTTTCCTATGATGAACTCATCGGGAACAGGAAGTTCCATACAAGAATAACAAGAGATAAGTACAAGGACAGTAAGGTACGACAGGAGTTATACCGAGCGAACCAATACGAAAAACCCCGGCAGGATGCCGGGGTTTTTTATTGTTTATCCTTTCTCATTTGCAAAAACAAGCATAATGCCCTTAAAATATAGACTATAATCTATATTTTGGTTGCGGTATGTGGACAGTCATTACGACAGATCTATTTAATCAGTGGCTTGAACAGCAAGATGAATCGACACAAGAGAAGGTCCTAGCTGCCCTGGTTGTTCTACAGCAGCAGGGACCGAGTTTAGGCCGTCCTTTAGTAGATACTGTGTATGAGTCTAAATTTACCAATATGAAAGAACTGCGTGTTCAACATCGCGGTAGACCCTTAAGATCTTTTTTCGCATTTGATCCCTTACGACAGGCTATTGTTCTATGTATTGCTGATAAAGGCGGTAAAAAGCGTTTTTATAAAGACATGCTGGATATTGCAGATGAACAATACTAACTTCATCTCACCACCCTAGGAGATAAATCTAATGGCTAAGACTCTGCAAGAATTGTTAGCTAGCCGCTCTCCAGAGAGCCAAGCCCGTATTCAAAAAATGGCAGATGAATTACTGCTAGAAAATCAGCTTCATCTTATTCGTGAAGAACTCGAAATTTCTCAAAAAGAGCTTGCTGAAACTTTGGGAATAAAACAGCCATCGCTTTCAGCAATAGAAAATCGTGGCAATGATCTTAAGATTTCAACCATGAAAAAGTATGTTGAGGCAATGGGTGGGAAGCTCCGTATTGATGTAGAGCTTCCAACAGGAAAACATATAGGATTCAACGTTTAACAATAAAAATGGGAGCTATAGGCTCCCATTTTTAGATTCGTATAACGTCTATTATGTTAATTTTATGAAATTTAAACATTTACCTTATAATTTAACTGTAGTTCATCCGCATTTTCCCCTCTAATTCCCCAGTTTTCTTTAGGAGTTTCAAATATAGTTATCTCAACATCATTTGAATCAATACCGCATAGATTGTTTATATTTTCGAATAGAGTCTTAATAAATGCTTTTTTAGTCTCTTTTGTTCGTCCATCGAACATGGAAATTTCAATAATTATATAAGATGCACTGCGGTCTGCTGGATATATAAAATTTTTGGATTCTAGTGGAATAAAACGTTGAAACCTTTTTTCTTCAGGGTATTTTAATTCTTTAACTAAAGCCTGATGGATAGCTTTACTTAAATTATCACGATGTAATTCTATAGTTTCATCTAAAGCATAAATTTTTATCTGAGACATTACTTTCTCTAAATTAAAACCCTAATTTTAGCTTAATCTCCCCCTCCCATTTAAGATAATGGCTGTTATACGAAATGAAAAAACCTAGACTCTGGTCTAGGCTTAAAATTTAAAAAATGAATAGCTACCGATTTTGTAGACACCTTTTAGTTAGATAAAAAAGCAATTTTTTTGATCTTTAAAGAATGAGGATATAAGCTGTTTAAAACTTAATTCTAATTGGTTAATAGGTGAAAAATGAAATTAGCAGAAGCTCTCTTACTTCGAAGTGATCAACAAAAAAAAATTATTTCACTAAAACAACGTATCAATGCAAATGTATTGGTACAAGATGGTGATCAACCATCTGAAGATCCAAATGAACTACTAAAACAAGTATTTTCTTTAATTCAAGAATTTCAAAAATTAAGTTATGCAATTCATAAAACTAATGCTTTAACAAAATTAGATGATGGCCGTTCTCTACTTGCTTTATTGACTTTGCGTGATGAATTTGTAGAACAGCACAAAACCCTAACTGCAGCAATAAGTAATACATCTCGTGAATCTGATCGTTATAGTACGCGGGAAATAAAGTGGCATAAAGTTATTCCAGTTTCATCATTACAAAAACAAGCTGATGATATTAGTCTTAAATTACGTGATTTAAACGTGTTAATTCAGTCGAATAATTGGAAAATTGATTTGATTGAAGCCTAATAGTCCTTTAGATATAATCAAGTTGAACATACTGGGCGAGTACAAGATCCCTTACTTCCACAACATAGGATTGTAAATAAAGTGTAGTGGCTTGCAAAGCAAGTGGATAAGCTTAAAATTTTAAGTACAAATCAATCCATCACTTGGCATAACTCAAATCTTTGTGCAAACAAAGTTACACGTTACTTATAACTACCATGTACTGACAGTATGTTCACCTCAATTACTAAAAATAAAGAAATGAGCGAGCATCAGCTCAACTACATTTCTATTTTTAATTCAGTTCGGCTTTGTTGTATAAAGAGCTGAAAGATAGACTTTGAAAATTATAAAAATCGGAAATTTATGATATAAAAAATGTGCTCGACGATGTCGAAAAGCCGACTTGTTTCCAAGTCGGCTTTTTTAAGCAACTTTGTAATATTCTCTCAATGATAATAGTTTAAAAAGTAGGTATTTATTGATTTTTACTATTTTATCAAAGACTCTATTTCGAAAACTATCCCCCAATTTTTGTGGGTTAAAGCTTACAAAGATATCGGATTTTTTGGGTTATTTGGAATAGGACTAAGTTGCCTAGCAGATTGGTATATATCACAATTTTATGATTTATATAAAATAAGCAAAAAGAATTTCACTATAAGGAAATCATGAGAAAAAAGATCACCTATCTAGCTGGGGCTATGACCATAGTTTTACTAATAGCGGTGATTAAACATGAAAATGAAGTAAAGGGGGATGAACAATTTAGATATTTAGATTCCATAGCATCTAAGCAACCTTAGTAAAATTGCACTTATATTTAGAAATACTAGATCATATAAAAACCATTATTTAACATAAAAACTCTTATGCGAAATTCGGGTGTAAACCGCAAATAAAAAGAGCCAGTGCCGACATTTTTACTTTGGAGAAACCGGACATTTCTATTTTGGGCTTACAGATTCTGTTATTCACCAATTAAAATGTCTATGTGATAAACCATTTAAAATGTCCTGTTTTTAACCACAAGAGTCAAGCACAGGATTTAACTTTCTTTGTTCAATAACAGCTTTCTGAGCTTTACGACTCTGCATACTTTTCTTGAGACGGGAACGTTTATTCTGTTTCTCCAACTCTTCATGTTGTTGCTGGATATGCGCCAGAACTGAGCCTAATCTTTTATTCTCAACCACTTCATTCTGCTGTAGTCCAGCCAGTTTATTGAAGACGCTATAGTTGATCTTCCGTCCTTCATGCATGAGGGCCACAGTGCCATCCGGGTACTCCAGAAATGAAATGTATTGCCCAACAAGCTTATGATTCAGCTCTGTCGGTTCAAGCAGATAAATACACTTGTCATAGGTGATGGTTAGGTTCTTCGTGACCTTACGCGGTTCCTGCCAAGTGAATATATCCTCCAGCTCAGCATCAGATTCCGTTAAAGATCGATGTAAATTCTTCGAGTTTCTCGCACACTTGGCAAACTTCTGATTGAAGTGCTCAATGAAGCAGGGTAGCCATGCATTGGCTTCGGCAATTGAACTGATGCCTTCCAGACGCATCTCCTTGATCAAACGGTCTTGAAGGGTTCTATTCGCGCGTTCTACGCGACCTTTAGCCTGTGGTGAGTTGGCAAAGATAATATCAATATTTAACTCGTTCAGAATCCGCCCAAATTGCGTGATCTGGCTGTCTTTCCTGGATTTCTGATTAACTCTGAATACCGAATGTTTGTCGCTATAAAAGGCCAGAGGTTTGCCGTATTGTTCAATGTAGGCTCGGGTTGAAAGCATATAGTCGAAGGTGGTTTCCGCCTCACAGAAGCGTAGATGCAACAGCTTTCCAGTGGCATCATCGATATACACCAATAAACAGCACTTAGCAGCGCGTCCTTCGAACCAGTCATGATATGAGCCATCAATCTGGATCAGCTCACCGAAGCAATCCCGGTTATAACGTGGCTGGTACGGACGTTTCATACGTTGATCTCGATCCACAGGTCATTGGGCGTCATCAAGCGCCGAACGAACCGTTTCTACCGGGATATTCAGGTCAAATATGCTGCTGAGCTTCTCATGCGCCAATTTAGGTTCAAAGCCCAGCAGATGTTCAGAAATAATGGAAAGACATTTTGATTTTAATAACTCATCATGGCGATGATGGCCAGGTTGACCACGACTGGCATGTGCCAGACCTGAAACACCGTCTTGATTGAGTTTCTGCAATAACCGGGTAATTTGACGAGTGGAAAGATTCAGGATTTCAGCAGCACGGACCTGGGTAATACGATGATCTCGAACGTCTTGCAGAACTGCAAGACGTTGAATTTCCTTGTCAGACATAGTGATCAACATCTCTAATTTATATCCAGTCCATGATGGTAAAAACCATCATAAACTAGACATTTTTATTGGTGAGAATATAGACACTTTAAATGGTTTCTAACAAACGAAATTTCGTATAATCACCATTATGTTAAATGAGGCGGATTTATTTAATCCGCTTACCATTTTCATCGATGATTATTTCACCATCTTCTTTGGTAAAAGCTCCTAATTGAGGTGCAGACAAAATATCTAAAACGAGTTCAGATGGTCTACATAGTTTTACCCCCAGTTCAGTCACAACAAATGGACGGTTAATTAAAATTGGATACTCCAGCATAAACTGAATAAGCTGCTCATCTGTCCAGTGTTGCTGATCCAACTTGAGCGTTTCAAAAGGTTCCACGTTTTTGCGAATAGCTTCACGTACAGAAAGACCTGATTTCTCAATTAAATTAATGAGTTCACTTTTACTTGGAGGGTTGAGAAGATACTCAATAACTTCAGGTTCTTCTCCGGTATTTCGAATTAGCGCCAGTGTATTTCTTGATGTTCCGCACGCTGGATTATGATAGATCTTAACTTTTGATGACATTGGACTTACTCAGGACTTCATAATATTGCATTTATATATGGATATGCGTATATTCGAAATAGCATATATTAGAGTATAGATTATGGATCAAGCAGATTTCTTTAAATGCCTATCTGACCCGAAACGTCTAGATATTTTAAAAATTATTTTAGAAAGACAAAATGTATGTGTTTGTGAAATCACAGAAATATTACAACTGAGCCAACCTAAAATTTCTCGTCACTTGGCTTTACTTCGTAACCTTTCAATTTTGCTAGATGAGCGCAAGGGACAATGGGTGTATTACCGATTAAATCCTGATTTACCAGAATGGGTAAATGCAGTGTTCAGTGTTTTGAATGCTGAAGTATTAAATAAATCTACGAGCAACTTATCTATCTCTATGCAATGCGAGTAATTCAATGTCCGCATCAAAGCTCTCATTCTTAGATCGAAACCTAACTCTATGGATTTTCATTGCCATGGCATTAGGCGTAGGTATTGGGGTGTTTTTCCCTCAAACATCTGTTGTATTAGATCAATTAAGCATTAATTCAGTGAATATCCCTATCGCAATAGGGCTTATTTTGATGATGTATCCACCACTTGCCAAAGTTGACTATGCAACCTTGCCTAAAGTCTTTGAGGATAAGCGTACCCTTACATTATCTCTTATTCAGAACTGGGTCATTGCACCTTGCTTAATGTTTGGCTTGGCCATTATTTTTCTGCACGCCTATCCTGAATATATGACTGGCCTAATTCTCATAGGCTTAGCTCGATGTATTGCGATGGTCCTCGTCTGGAATGGTTTGGCATGTGGGGATAATCAATATGTTGCTGCCTTGGTTGCGTTTAACAGTATCTTCCAGATCTTGCTCTTTAGTACTTATGCTTGGTTGTTCTTGACCTTCTTACCGCCATTCTTTGGGGTAGAAGCACAAATCATTGATGTAAGCTTTTGGACCATTACCCATGCTGTTCTGGTTTATCTAGGTATTCCATTCTTACTTGGTTTTTTAACCCGGCTGATTTTAGTCAAACAGAAAGGTTTGGATTGGTATCAAACTAAGTTTATTCCAAAGATTAGCCCAATCAGCCTTATTGCGCTTTTATTCACGATTGTAGCAATGTTCAGTCTTAAAGGTGGTGAAGTGATTAGCCTTCCTCTAGACGTGCTTAGAATCGCTATTCCTTTGACGATCTATTTTGTTGCAATGTTCTTCATCAGCTTCTTTATGAGTAAGTGGATGGGTAACGATTACCCTAAAACGACTGCTATTTCCTTTACTGCGGCAGGCAATAATTTTGAATTAGCACTGGCTGTAGCGATTGCCACTTTTGGATTAGCTTCACCTGTAGCTTTCACAACAGTGATTGGACCGCTTGTTGAAGTGCCTGTATTGATTGCCTTAGTGACAGTTTCGCTATGGCTTAGAAAAAAAGTTTTTAAAGAAGTATGAATCAAAAGGGTATTTAGATTTCCTAAAATTAACATAATACACCTTATACGAAGGCAAAAATGGGAGCTATAAGCTCCCATTTTTAGTCTTTAATTCGCTTTTTCGCTTCGTCATAAACTATGCTATCAGCTCGTTTTCCGACGGTAATGAGCAGGATAACTACCTGATCATCTTTAACTTGATAGACAAGTCGGACACCAGCTTTTAATAATTTGATTTTATAGCAACCTGCAAGATCGCCTCTAAGCATATTCTTTGGAATATGTGGCTGCTCTATGACTTTGGCTAGTTTCTTTTTAAATTGATCTCGTATAGCAACAGGGAGTTTTTCCCATTCTGCTGTAAAGTCCTTGTGACGTAAAAGCTTATAAGTCATCTAATGTGACTTCCTCAAACATCTCTTTAGGATCATTAATGCGCTTACGGACAAGAGCTAATAATTCTTCATCTTCTTCCGAAAGCAAAGCTTTTTTGACAGGCAGTTTCCCAGTCGTAGCAACATACTCAAGAATACTAGTGAAGAAATCCGTAGGTGCAATACCTTGCTCTTTAAGGATTGAATAAGATTTTTCTTTAAGGGCTTCATCGATCCTGAAGTTAACAGTAGCCATCATATTTCCCAAGTATTTAATGTACTAGGAATAGTGTAATGCAAATTGCATTACAAGTCGACTTTGCATAATAGCCATTATGTTAAATAGAATCAAAAAACCTCCAATAAAATCGTTATAGTATTATTGTTTATTGAGTAGATAAGAGAATTAAATTAGTGAAATACTCAAATGAAAAAATAGTAAAAGCTCTCTTACTTTCTCCTTTACCACTACTTTTTTTTACAGCAGTCCTGTTTATCGTAATGAATCAGGAATACAGCCTATACTCGATTTTAGTGGTTCTTGTAGGGCACGGTCTTGTCTACTTGGCTTATTGTATTTTGACTGTACCTTTCAGCTTCATATTCTCAATTCTTTTAAATCGTTATAACAGTCTTAATTTATTAACTATCTGTATTGCCTCTATAATTATTGCTACTCCATTTTTTATTCTTTTTGGATGGAGTCACACAGGAGAAATTTCGAAAGAGTGGTGGAAGATGTATACAGATACATGGACTATCTTTATGGCTCTATTTCCTGGCTTATGTTATTGGCTATTTCTGATTAGCCTAAAAGATAAGAAATCAAAGAATATTGAATAAACCATTGCATAGAGATTCTTAAATTTCCCTAAAATTAACATAATACACGTTATGCGAAATTAGAAAAATGAGTTTATTGCACTGATACTTATCTGTTTTTTAAATTTTAGACCTGGGTTGGTGCCCAGGTTTTTTAATTTCGTATAACAGCCATTATGTTAAATCGCATATAAAAAAATTGACATAAATTAAATTTTATACAATTATATTGCACACAATATATTATTTAAAGGTAATTAAAATGAGTAATCTTTATTCTACCCAAGTTAAAGCAATCGGTGGACGTTCAGGGAATATTCGTAGTGAAGATGGTATCTTAGAACTAAAATTAGCTTTGCCAAAAGAATTAGGTGGTCGAGGTGATGCAACGAATCCTGAGCAATTATTTGCAGCTGGCTATGCTGCATGCTTTGGAAATGCCGTGATCCATGTAACTCGTAGCAATAAAGAACATAAAATCCGTGATAACGATGTAGAAGTCCTGAGTACTGTTGGCATGGTTGCTAATGGCAATGGTGGATTTTCCTTAACAGTACACTTAGATGTCACTCTTTCAGGTATTTCACAAGCTGATGCAGAGAAGATCGTGGAACAAACGCATCAAGTATGTCCTTATTCCAACGCTATTCGAGGTAATATACAGGTATCGACCACTGTCTATACCAAATAAAAAGCTATGTCCAAGAATCAGCTTTGCCTAGATGAGCAACTATGTTTTCCTATTTATGCTGCATCTAATTTAATCGTAAAAGCTTATCGCCCTTTTCTTACACCTCTCGGACTCACTTATCCTCAATATTTAGTGATGTTGGTTTTATGGGAAAAAGAATGTGTAAGTGTGGGTGATCTTGGACAAATTTTACACCTGGATAGTGGGACACTAACGCCCTTACTAAAAAGAATGGAAAAGTCTGAACTTATTAATCGATCACGTGATCCTAATGATGAAAGAAGAGTCCTTATTTCATTAAAAGAAAAGGGTCGAGAGCTACGAGCTGCCGCAGAAATGATTCCTAAAGAGCTGACTCAAAGTATTCAACTTGAAAATTTAAATAAACTAAAAGAAGAATTAAAGTCATTGGTTAAAGTGTTATCAGAGAAAATTTAAGAAATCTTATTATCTGGTGATATGAGTCACTATGATTCTGAAAATTAATTAATTTTTCTAAAATTAACATAATACGCGTTATACGAAACTCTGTTATAAGCCCCATACATTCAAGTTTATTTCTTGCATAAATGTATCCTATAGGATACATTACTCTTATGTACTCAATATACACCACTGAAGTCTTTGATGACTGGTTTACTAAGTTAAAAGACCAGCAGGCAAAAAGGCGTATACAAGTCCGAATTGATCGGGTTGAAGATGGAAACTTTGGAGATACTGAGCCAGTCGGTGAAGGTGTCTCTGAATTACGTTTCTTCTTTGGACCTGGCTACAGGATCTATTACTGTAAGCAAGGGCAAAGGGTCGTTATTCTTTTAGCAGGCGGAGACAAGTCTACGCAAAGTAAAGATATAAAACTTGCCCTACAACTAGCACAAGATTTAGAGGAGGAGCTGTAAATGGCTATCAAACTTCGTAAATGGGACAGTGCTGAACATCTTAAAACAGAAGAAGATATGCAAGCTTACCTACAAGCCTGTATAGATGAATCTAATGGTGATGCGGCATTCATTGCAAAAGCTTTAGGTAATATTGCTAAAGCTAAAGGAATGGCTCAATTATCAAGAGACACAGGTTTAGGCCGAGAAAGTCTTTATAAAGCACTTTCTGGCGATGTAAATCCAAGCTTTGATACTGTCATTAAAGTGGTAAAAGCACTGAATTTACGCTTAGCAATTTAAAAAAAACTAGTAAAAAAGGGAGCTTAAAGCCATTGCTGTCCCACAATTTTTCACAAGGGGAAGCTCATTTGAGCTTCCCCTTGTTTTATGGGTATTTTATCGGGTTAAAATAAAGCTTTTAAAGTTCTTCTTTCAAACAAATTCACTTGAATTATTCTGAGTAAACGTTGAACTGTAGTTTTTCCTAAATGTTGAGCGAAACTCACCAATAAATAGGCGATCATCGCAATCCAGGTTTGTGTCTGAATTGCGTTCCTGCTGCGGCCTAGAAACGCTTTTAATTTGAGATTCTGCTTAATCGCCTTAAAGAACAGCTCAACTTTCCAACGATCTTTATAAATCGCCGCAATGGTGGAGGCGGC
>NZ_VPEG01000031.1:0-32758 GCF_013417275.1 Acinetobacter sp. YH16038
GCCACGGACAGCCTGTTCTAATTCTATAGAGAATAGCTTCAATAAAATTGCGTAAATTTGAGTTGTGGTGAATGGATAAATTACGCAGAATAACTTTCAACTTTTGCCAGTGTTGATCTGTCAGCATGGTACGAGGCATAGCGAATAGTAAAATTGGGTTTGGCGATTTGATTTTACTACTTCGCTATTTTTTTAAGCTAAAAGTGTCAACACACCCTAGTAAAACTAAATCTTCTAACCCCTAATATCAAAATGTCGACTAGAACAACAAATTCATATTTCTTCCAATTTGCTTCACTTTTAAAATGAAGTTTTTTTATTTCTACTGCTTGTTTTTGCTCATTAAATACACAAAAATATCAACATGAGACTAAAAGCATGTAATTCATTACCGAAATAAAACCGCTTTATATTGTAGTCTTTAGTGGATAGTTTAATTAATTGTTAATAATGGCAAAGGTGAGGAATAAAAATGCTTAAACTTAAAAAAGTCATACATTTTCTGTTTTCTCATGATGAGCCAACAGGTTCGGAAATAGAAAATTATATTTCTGAAGCAGACACCTATTATCTGGAAGCTGTACAGTTTGAAAAGCTTTGCCATATTTTAAAGCAACGCCAAGCTGAACAATTTCAAATTACGCAGCTAGAGCAGCAAGAAAATTATCAACGCAATGCTTTCTGGAACTACTTAAGTGCAGCCACGCGTGGACACGCCGAAGCGCAATATAGACTGGGTAAACACTTTCTTAAAGGTAGTCTAGGTTTAGATCAGAATTATTTTCATGCTGAGGAATGGCTGAATAAGGCTAAACAGCAAGGTCATTTAAAAGCTGCACAACTGTTATCAAATACTTATAGCCAAATGAGTGTCCAATATTAAAGAAAAAAACCAGCCCGAAAGCTGGTTTTTTTATGCGCTTTGATTAAGCACCAATTTTGCGATATTTCTGACGCTTCGCTGCCAGATCATCGCCATATTTCTTACGGCGATACTCTTCAAACTCGGTATAGTTACCGGTGAAGAATTCTGGAGTCTCATCTTCAAATGACAAGATGTGAGTCGCAATACGGTCCAAGAACCAGCGGTCATGCGATACCACCATCACACAGCCCGGGAAGACCAGAATTGCATCTTCTAACGCACGTAAAGTTTCTACGTCCAAGTCGTTTGATGGTTCATCGAGCAAGATAACGTTCGCACCTTGTTGCAGGATTTTCGCAAGTTGTAAACGGTTACGCTCACCACCTGACAATTCGCCTACACGTTTTTGCTGATCTTGGCCTTTAAAGTTAAAGCGCCCGATATAAGCACGAGATGCAATTTCATAATCACCCACTTTAAGGATATCCAAACCGCCAGACACTTCTTCCCAAACGGTTTTATTATCATCTAGGGTGTCACGGATCTGACCCACATAAGCAACTTTTACAGAATCACCCAAAGTCACTGTACCAGTATCGGGTTGCTGTTCGCCAGTCATCATACGGAACAGTGTAGTTTTACCTGCACCGTTTGGACCTACGATACCGACAATCGCTGTTGGTGGTACTGTGAAAGACAGGTCTTTATACAGTAATTTGTCACCAAATGATTTACTGATCCCTTCAACTTCAACCACCTTGTTGCCCAGACGTGGACCAGGTGGAATGTAGATTTCAGAAGTTTCGTTACGTTGCTGGAATTCACGAGAGTTAAGCTCTTCGAAACGTTCCATACGTGCTTTGTTTTTCTTCTGCTGGCCTTTCGCATTTGAACGAACCCATTCAAGCTCTTTTTTCAATGCTTTAGCAAACGATTCTTCCTGCTTGTTCTCTTGTTCTAAACGCGCATTTTTCTGTTCCAACCAAGAAGAATAGTTACCTTGGTAAGGAATACCATGTCCACGGTCAAGCTCCAGAATCCACTCGGCCACGTTATCCAGGAAGTAACGGTCGTGCGTAATCGCCACGATAGTACCCGGGAAGTCTTTCAGGAAGCGTTCCAGCCAAGATACAGATTCTGCATCCAAGTGGTTGGTTGGTTCGTCAAGAAGCAACATGTCTGGTTTAGACAGCAGCAAACGGCACAATGCCACACGACGGCGTTCACCACCTGAAAGCATGGTTACATCTGCATCCCATGCTGGCAGGTTCAATGCTGCTGCAGCCTGTTCCAGCTGGTTATTCAGGTTATGCGCATCCCAAGTCTGGATAATCGCTTCCAGTTTTTCCTGCTCTTTTGCTAGTGCATCGAAGTCTGCATCTGGATCTGCATAGTCTGCAAATACCTGATCAAGGCGTTCTAATGCATCAAGTGCCTCACGTACGCCGTCTTCAACGTTGCCACGAACGTCTTTGGTTGGATCAAGTGGTGGTTCTTGCTCGAGGTAACCAATTTTGATACCCGGTTGCGCACGCGCTTCACCAGAGAAATCTTTATCTACGCCCGCCATAATACGAAGCAAAGTAGATTTACCTGCACCGTTCAGACCAAGCACACCAATTTTTGCGCCTGGGAAAAATGATAAGGAGATATCCTTGAGGATTTCGCGCTTTGGCGGAACCATCTTGGACACTCGGTTCATCGTATAAATATATTGGGCCACGTAGGACTCCTCAATTGAAAAACCAAATGGGGGAAGAAACAAACTCCCCCTGCTCAATCATGAGCGAAAAAATAATCGGCTATTATACGCAGAAAGTCTTCAAAACATAAGCCATTCACGTGAAGTTAATGCCTTGTTACAAGTTTAATCCTGTTTATTTTTCAAACAGCATTTCTGACACCTAAACTTGCATTATTTTATTGATGCTATATCGTTAATTAAGATATTCATTTGAATAAATATGCACTTTTCTTCATATTTCAAGTGCTAATATTTGAGCAGTTTCATTACAGCTAAAAACACAAGAAGACCAACGATCATGACTCATAAAGCAGAAACTTTAGCGATTCACGCAGGCTATAGCCCGGAACCTACTACTAAAGCTGTGGCAGTGCCAATTTATCAAACCACCTCATATGCCTTTGACAATACTCAGCACGGTGCCGATCTGTTTGACCTGAAAGTTCAGGGCAATATTTATACCCGCATTATGAACCCTACCACAGCGGTGCTAGAACAACGTATTGCAGCTCTGGAAGGCGGGATTGGTGCGCTGGCATTGGCTTCGGGTATGGCTGCGATTACCTATGCGATTCAGACCATTGCTGAAGCGGGTGACAATATTGCTTCGGTGTCCACTTTATATGGTGGCACCTATAACCTGTTTGCGCATACGCTGCCTAAACAAGGGATCGAAGTTCGCTTCTTTGATTATCAAGACCCGGAAGCATTACGTGGCCTAATTGATGACAAGACCAAACTGGTTTTTGTGGAATCAATTGGTAACCCGCTGGGTAATATTATTGACCTCGAAGCGATTTCCAAAATTGCCCATGAATATGGCGTACCAGTCATCGTCGACAATACTGTAGCGACACCAGTCCTACAGAAATCTTTTGATTTCGGTGCCGACATCGTGGTGCATTCACTCACCAAATACATTGGCGGTCATGGTAATTCGATCGGCGGTATTATCGTGGATAGTGGCAAGTTCCCATGGGGGCAACATGCTGAACGTTTCCCTGCTCTGAATACACCTGATCCGAGTTATCATGGTGTGAATTATGTTGAAGCTTTAGGTGAAGCGGCGTATATCGCGCGTGCTCGCGTCGTACCTCTGCGTAATACCGGGGCAGCGATCAGCCCGCAAAATGTATTTTTAATTCTGCAAGGCTTGGAAACTTTGAGCCTACGTATGGAACGTCATACTGAAAATGCGCTGAAGGTTGCAGAATATTTGCAACAACATCCAAAAGTAAAATGGGTCAATTATGCCGGTCTGAAAGATCACCCGCAGCATGCTTTGGCACAAAAATATGTGAAAGGTAAACCGTCTGCCATTCTGACTTTTGGTGTAGAAGATGGCCGTGAAGGCGGTGCCCGTTTTATCGATGCCCTGCAACTGTTCACCCGTCTGGTCAATATTGGGGATGCTAAGAGTCTCGCCTGCCACCCGGCAACCACCACCCACCGCCAGCTTAATCCTGAAGAGCTCAAATCGGCTGGTGTAAGTGAAGATATGGTACGTTTATCGATCGGGATTGAACACATTGATGACCTGATTGCGGATCTGGAACACTCTCTCGCAGCAGTTTAAGCCTCATTTTAAAGCAGAAAACTCCAGCAAAAATGCTGGAGTTTTTTTATTTATTTTTTGAATACAATCACTTGCTTTGTGATTTATTTTCATGATAAAAATCAATTGAAACGGCGAACACAAATAGAGCAATTACTCTAATTTTTATTTTATTTTCAATAGTTTAATGTATAGATTTTCTTAAATAATTAGTTATCATATTAGTACTCATCTTCGCTCTTATCTTTGTTAGAGCCATCTTTGATTTTTTAATAAAAATAATTTGAACGCAGTCTTCAAATTAGGGATAACAAACGTGAAAACTAGACTACAGAAACAATTGGAAAAACGTATTGCAGGTAAAACTGTTCTCATTACAGGCGCATCCAGTGGTATAGGTTTAACGACGGCACATCAGCTGGCAGATGCTGGCGCACATGTTTTACTAGTCGCGCGTACCAAAGACACCCTAGAACAAGTAAAAAAAGAAATTGAATCCAAGGGCGGTAAAGCTTCAGTATTTCCATGTGATCTCAACAACATGGAATCCATTGATGAAGTGTCCAAACAGATTATTGCTTCAGTCGATCATATCGACATCCTGATTAACAATGCGGGCCGCTCGATTCGCCGTGCGGTGCATGAATCAGTAGATCGTTTTCATGATTTTGAACGTACCATGCAGCTAAATTATTTTGGTGCTGTACGTCTGGTGATGAATATCCTGCCGCAAATGATGATTCGCCGTGCAGGTCATATCATCAATATCAGCTCGATTGGTGTATTGGCGAATGCTACCCGCTTCTCGGCTTATGTCGCATCTAAAGCCGCACTGGATGCTTTCAGCCGCTGTCTGTCTGCAGAAGTCCATTCACATAAAATTGCGATCACTTCGATTTATATGCCTTTGGTTCGTACGCCAATGATTGCACCGACCAAGATTTATAAATATGTGCCTACCCTGTCTCCGGAACAGGCAGCCGAACTGATTGCTTATGCGATTGTGAAACGTCCGAAGAAAGTGGCGACCAATTTGGGACGTCTGGCTTCGATTACCTATGCGATTGCACCAGACATTAACAATGTCCTGATGTCGATCGGTTATAACCTGTTCCCAAGCTCTTCAGCATCAGTGGGTCAGCCGCAAAAACTGAACTGGGTACAAAAGGCCTATGCGCGGATCTTCCCGGGCGAGCACTGGTAATTTCTTCAAGAATATTCTGGCCGCCTAAGGGCGGCTATTTTATTTCTGCACTTTAGAGATTCAGTCGCTCAGGTTTATAATCTGAATGCGCCTAAAGACACATCCTGTCTTTTCAGGCACAGATTTTTGCCGCAAATGCGTCGAGATCACGTACACTATGGACGGATATTTCCTATCCATCTTTTTATATTCTGATTCAATTAATGGAAACCCTTATGAACAACGTGCAATGGCTCGATGAAGTAAAATTTAACGAACAAGGTCTGATCCCTGCCATTGCCCAGCACCATCAAACCGGTCGTGTATTGATGGTCGCCTGGATGAACCGTGAAGCGCTGGCTTTAACTGCTGAAAAAAATCAGGCGGTATATTTCTCCCGCTCACGTAACAAGTTATGGCATAAGGGTGAAGAATCTGGCCATTTCCAGACTGTACATGAAATCCGTCTGGACTGTGATGCTGACGTGATTATTTTACAGATTGAACAGCATGGTGGTATTGCCTGCCATACTGGTCGTGAATCATGTTTCTACCGTAAACTGACACCGAATGGCTGGGAAATTGTGGATGTACAAATCAAAGATCCTGCTGCAATTTACGGTGAAAAATCAACAAATCCACATACCCTTGCTATGAATGCCTCAACTGCTCAGTCTGAACAGGTTGAAGTATTATCATACTTGGGCGAGATGATGGCAGAGCGTAAGAAAGCTGATCCGGAATCCTCTTATGTGGCCAAGCTGTACCATAAAGGTTTAAACAAGATTCTGGAAAAAGTCGGTGAAGAAAGCTTTGAAACCGTGATCGCGGCTAAAGATTTCAAAACTGAAGCCTCTGAAGACAACAAGAATGACCTGATCTATGAAGTAGCTGATCTGTGGTTCCATACCATTGTCATGCTTGGTTATTTTGACCTTGATCCACAACTGGTCCTGAATGAACTGGCACGCCGTCAGGGTCTATCCGGTCTGGTTGAAAAAGCCAATCGTCAACATTAAGTCGTGAATGAATCTACCTGTGTCTGATCTGCAAAAACCCAAAGCGACCTATGAGCAGGCCACTGCCATTGATAACGCACGTCTGGGAAAATCTTTTAAAGTCATTGCCTATGCGGGCACAGGTAAAACTACGACCCTGCAAATGATCAGTGATGCCATGCCGGAACGGCGCGGCATGTATCTGGCGTTTAATAAATCCATTGCCTCAGAAGCACAAAACAAGTTTCATCGTGGTGTCGACTGCCGTACTTTCCACTCCCTGGCTTTTCGCAGTGTTCCACGTGGAGTCACGGATAAACTACGCCTACCGCGTTTAAGTCCAAGCTTTATTGCCAAAGAATATCGCCTTGAACCGATGACCTTGCGCCGGATGATGGGCGGACGTTATGAAAAATATGTACTGATGCCTTCGCGTCTGGCCAGTCTGGTCGCGAATGCAGTTGGCTATTTCTGCTCAACCAGTTCGCAATATCCCGCCCCGCGACATATTCAGGCACCGAGCTGGCTACACCCAGATGATATTGAAGCATTGCAAAAGAAACTTTATCCAGCAGTTGAACGGCGTTGGTTAGAGTCAATTGATCCCAATCATCAGGCCGGGATTGGGCATGATATTTACCTGAAACTTTGGGCATTGTCTGAGCCCAATATTCCTGCCGACTATGTGCTGTTTGATGAAGCACAGGATGCCGATCCGCTAATGCTTGGAATTTTGCTAAAACAGCGTAGCACTCAGGTCATCTATGTCGGCGATGCGCACCAGCAAATTTATGCCTGGCGTGGCGCAGTGAATGCCATGCAGCAGCTGCCGCTACCCGAATCTCGTCTGACCACTTCCTTCCGTTTCGGGCCTGAAATTGCGCTGAATGCTAATGCGATTTTAGGAGCATTGAATGAAACCGTGCCCCTACTCGGCAATCCGCACTTAAATTCCAAAGTGGTCAATAAACCGCACACTAAACTACGCGATGCGATTCTATGCCGGACCAATGCGCGTGCTATGGAACTATTACTTGCCGGTTTAGTACGTGGCGATAAAGTCAGCCTGCAAGCGGATCATGTCAAACTGAACCGTTTTGTTGATGCCGCTGCGATGCTGAAACAGGGCAAGCGTGTGGTTGATGTGCCTGAACTGGCCTGGTTTAACTCATGGCATGATGTACACGAATACTGTGAGACCAATGAAGGCAGTGATATCAAGCCTTTAGTCAAACTGGTTGATGAACATGGCACTGATCCCCTGAAAACTGCCCTCGCCAAAATCACCCCAATCGGACAAGCGGACTACATCATCTCTACCGCGCATAAGGCCAAAGGTCTGGAATGGGATCGTGTGCATATTGAAGATGACTACCAGTTCAAGCTGAATGAGAAAGACCATAAAATTAGTGACGAAGAGTTACGTCTGCTTTACGTGGCCTGTACTCGTGCTAAAGTAAGCTTAAATATTCATCACATTTATGACCTCATTCAACAACTGAAAATCAGGATGCCACAGTCACTGCGCCAAGCCGTTGGCTAAGGTAAAACATAGATGTAAAAATCACGCTACAGGTGATCCATGCACATCGAAAAAATACAACTCAAACATGCTCTGCACTTTTCTAATATCCAGCTCGATTTTGATCTGCAAAAAACACCTGTGACTTTAATTCTGGGTGATCAGGGTTCGGGTAAAACCACCTTGCTGCGCTTGAGTTATCAGGCTTTGACCTGGTTTTCTGCACGTTTTCGCGACTTGCGTACCGCAGGTTTAAGTATGCTGGATCAGGATATCCTGCAAAACCGCCTGCAATCCAAAATTGATATCCAGGTGCGTTTTCCTGACGATTTGAGGTCATTGCCTGAATCAGCACAGGGAGAAGCAGCCCCTACCCAATCCTGTTCCTGGCAGTTATATAAAACCTTAAATAGTCAGGGCATTGGCTTTGCCAAAGCGGAAACCCAGCAACTCGATACCATGGTGAATCTTTATCAGAAGGCAAGACAACATGACCCTTTGCTCGGCCTGCCTATGGTCGCCTATTATCCGGCTGAACGCTTCGTCAATGAAATCAATTTACTCAGCAAAAATAATCAGGCCGTTTTTCAGACTGCGCATGCCTATGAAATTACTGCTATCCCTTTTACGACTTTTGCACGTTTCTTTGAATGGTTTCGTGAAATCAGTGATATTGAAAATGCACAAAGTGCCAAGATCATTGACCAGATTCTAGATCAGGCGCTACAGCAATCGGATGATATACAAGCAGATCAGCTGGTCCAGCAAATTGAAAAAGCTAAAGCACATATGCATACACCGAGCCTGACTGCCTTGCGTGAAGCTTTATCCATTGTACTACCAGAACTTAGCCAGATTTATCTGGACTACCAGCCCAAGCTGCAATTGATGGTGCGTTATCAGGATCACACCTTTAGCTTTCAGCAGTTGTCGAGCAGTATCCGGAACTGGATTGCACTGGTGGGAGATGTTGTACGGCGCCTTTGTCTGCTTAATTCGCACAGCTTATTTCCCTGTCAGGAAGGTACTGGCATTTTACTGATTGATGAAATTGATCATCAACTGGATCAGGACATGGCCGCCGTCATTTTACCGCGTCTGCATCAGGCGTTTCCTAACTTGCAGATTGTTGTGACTGGAAACCGGCCGGAATTGCTGGAGCAGGCTCAGGATTTTCAGTGTCTAAAACTGGAAAATAAACAGTTGCATCCCATCCATCTAAATCCAATGCAGGTTCAGTATGATCATTTTTATGCAGAGTTGCCGCTTGAGATGAGCCAGAATCATTCAGATATAGAAAAAGTTGAAGATGCACTTCAGGAACCAGAAATAGTCAACTTGACGGCTCAGTCTGTTTTGCAACTGATTCAGGAACAGCTAAGCACAGAACAGCAGCAAGAACTTTTACAACTGTTGAGTCAGGATAATTCACAAAGCCTGCCTCAATCTTCTTAACTAGTGCTGAAACGATAATGCAATTTAAAAATTAAAATCAGGATGCAAGAATAGGTTTTGATTTTCTGCATTTCTGATCAAGAAGTTATAAATTTTTATCAATAAATGCAGGGAGTTTGATCTTTATTTTCGGTCAAATTTGTACGAGATGTTCAAGCATGCACCCCATATCAAAACCAAGCTTACGTATAATCTACAAGTTCTACATAAAAACATTGATGTTGTGGTTATCCTGTAATATGATCGGTTTTACTTGCAATTTTCGTTGTAAAATCGGAATTTGCTATCGTTTATAAGTTGCGCAATACAACTGTTTTATTCTGTTTGAATATCATTCTGGCTTTCAAGATCGAGAAGTTTTGGGTCGCTCTTTGCGGTCCTGTAATCCTTGAAAGATAAAGATTCACCCTAGGTTGACCTTAACCTATATCACGACAATGGATACGAGTGTGCTGCCAATTATTATATTGTTACCGTTAGTATTAGGCACAACCCTTGTCTCGTGGCTGAAGCAATTTTCACGCGGGGTAACGGCTTTAGGAGCAATTGCCGTCAGCCTCAGCAGTTTCTTATTACTGTTGAGTCAGGCGCCTGCTGTATTTAATGGAACGGTAATTACCCAGACCTGGTCCTGGCTACCCCAGCTTGGAATCGATTTCAGTTTCCGGCTGGATGCTTTGGGCATGCTGTTTGCTCTGCTGATTAGTGGGATTGGTACCCTGATTTATATCTATGCCTATTACTATCTCAGCCCTAAAAACTCCCTGAGTAAACTGTATTTCCTGCTGATGCTGTTTATGGCAGCGATGCTCGGCATTTCATTGTCTAATAATCTTCTGATTCTCCTGATCTTTTGGGAACTCACCAGTATTTCTTCCTTTCTGCTGGTTGGTTACTGGAGCAATTACGAAGCGGCCCAACGCGGCTCACGCATGGCTCTAACCATTACCGGCATGGGCGGCTTATCTATGCTGGGTGGTTTTATTCTACTCGGACAGATGACGGGTACCTATCAGATTGACCAGATCCTGATGATGGGCGAACAGATTCAGGCACATGCCCTATTTGTACCGACATTATTATTAATTTTACTCGGTGCTTTTACCAAAAGTGCGCAGTTCCCGTTTCACTTCTGGTTACCAAATGCCATGGCAGCACCGACGCCGGTGTCTGCCTATCTGCACTCTGCCACCATGGTTAAAGCGGGCCTGTTTTTAGTCGCACGTTTATTGCCAATTTTTGCAGGCGCGGCACTGTTCCATAATATTGTTACTTTTATCGGGTTATTTACCCTGTGTGTGGCAGCGTTCTTTGCCATCTTTAAAGAAGATCTGAAAGGTCTGTTGGCCTATTCAACTATTAGCCACTTGGGCCTGATCATGTGTTTGCTGGGTATTGGCTCACCACTGGCCGTGGCAGCAGCAATTTTCCATATCATTAACCATGCAACCTTTAAAGCTGCCCTATTCATGATTGCCGGGATCATTGACCATGAATCCGGTACCCGGGATCTGCGAAAATTGTCTGGTCTTTGGCAAATGCTGCCTTTTACCGCAACACTGACCATGATCACCGCCGCCTCCATGGCTGGTATTCCATTAACCAATGGTTTCTTGTCCAAGGAAATGTTCTTTACCGAACTGGTCGCAAACTTAAGTGGCCCAGTCATGATCGGTGCAGCTATTGCAGGAACACTGGCCGGGATTTTCGCTGTCACCTATTCGATTCGTCTGGTACATGGCGTGTTTTTTGATGGTCCATTAGGCCAGCAAGTCCCAAATAAAGCTGCGCATGAGCCACCATTTGGTATGCGTGCACCGGCTATTTTACTGGCTTTCCTGTGTATCGCAGTCGGCCTGTTACCAGGATTACTGGTCGAAAAGATTGTAAATAGTACCACACAAGCGTCAACCCAGAATTTCGCCTTTGAAGGCACTCACCTCGCCCTCTGGCACGGTATTAATCTGCCTTTGGTGATGAGTATTATTGCAATATTCGGCGGTGCGATTTTCTATTTTGCACTGGCTAAAGGCGGCGCAATCCGGGAAATTGATCTGGATCCAAAACTCGGCAAATTGCAAGGCCGTGTACTGTTTGATCTGTTCCTGAAAAATCTGTTAATGAATTCAAGACGTTTCCGCCGAGCGACTGAAAATGGCAAATTGCAAAGTTACATTTTGTGGATTGTGCTGTTTACCATTGGTCTGGTGGGCTATCCACTCGTCGTCAATGGGATCGACACCGGTAGCCGCGAACTGACCCATGCTCCAGTGCTTGCCATCGTTCTATGGTTAATGCTGTTCTCTGCCTGCTGGATGATGCTGTGGTTCCATCATGAACGGATTAAAGCCATCCTGATCAGCGGTGCAGTCGGTCTAGTCGTCACCATGGTTTTCATTGGTTTTTCGGCACCCGATCTGGCTTTGACCCAGATTACAGTCGATGTAGTAACGACGGTTCTGCTACTAATGAGCCTGTCACTCCTGCCACAACTCACACCTTATGAATCCAGCCCGACCCGACGCTGGCGAGATGCAGTGATTGCGGTCTGCGGGGGTCTAGGAATTGCAACAGTTGCCTGGCTAGTTATGACACGTGACCATAATTCAATTTCCTGGTTCTTCATCCAACAATCGATTCCGCTTGGTGGCGGTACAAACGTCGTCAACGTAATTCTGGTCGATTTCCGTGGTTTCGATACCTTTGGCGAGATTACCGTACTCGGGATTGCCGCCATTGGTGTACTAAGTCTGATGGATGGTATGCGTGCTCATGGCACCACCATTACCCAAGGCCTGACTTACCGTTTTAACCCCTCCCCTTTGATGCTAAGAATTACTGCATCATGGATTTTGCCGGTAGCACTGGTGGTGAGTCTGTATATCTTTATGCGCGGCCATAATCTTCCGGGTGGCGGTTTTATTGCCGGTCTGGTCACCTCATTGGCCTTGATCATTCAATACGTTGCCATTGGTCAGGATCATGCAGAAAAAATGCTGGGAGCTAAATCTGGACGTCTCTATGAAATCTGGATTGGCGTCGGCCTGACTATTGCTGGCCTGACTGGCATCGCAGCCTGGTTCTGGTCACGTCCTTTCCTGACCAGTGCCCATATTCATGTTCATCCACCATTACTTGGCGATATGCATCTGGCTTCTGCCGCGCTATTTGATGTCGGTGTCTATGTCACTGTAGTCGGGGCGACCATGCTGATGATTTCCGTTCTGGGTGACTCCCGTCACTCCAGTATGACTGGCCCAGTACCAAGAGGATAATAGAATGATTAGTTTAGAACTTTTATTAGCCTCAGCAATTGGCCTACTTACTGCCACCGGGATCTATCTGATTCTGCGGGCACGTACCTTTCCGGTCGTCCTTGGACTGGCCATGATTGGTTATGCAGTGAACCTGTTTTTATTTGCCATGGGCCGTATTCAGATGAATTCGCCTGCAGTGCTCACCGAAGCCACGCAGGTCACCGATCCTTTACCTCAGGCCTTGGTTTTAACCGCAATTGTAATTGGTTTTGCCACCACCGCCTTTATTGTACAGCTGGCCTTACGTAGCCGTTATGAATCAGGAACAGATCACGTTGATTCCAAAGAAGAGATACCGCAACATGACCCACGTGAGGATGAGCCGTAATGACTGATCTTCTCAACTTCTTGAATCAACACACCCCTATTTTCAGTATTCTTTTACCGGCGTTTACTGCCTTTATTTTAGTACTGTTAGGTAACCCAGGTTCTGGTTCTCTGATTACCGACTGGCGTCAGCCGTGGCGTCGTGGCGTGAGTCATATTTCGACTCTATTGGGTTTGATTATGGCGATTGGCTACCTGATCAATAGCAGCCAAGGGCAAATTAATGTCTACACTTTAAGTGAATGGGCTGCCCCTTTTGGTATTGTGCTGGTCTTGGACCAACTCTCTGCCTTGATGCTGGTACTGACCTATACACTCGCTTTGCCAATCGTTTGGTATGCCAGCAAAGAATGGGATATTCGCGGGCGCTATTTCCACGCCATGGTCCATTTTCTATTAATGGGGCTTAGTGGTGCCTTTCTGACCGGTGACTTGTTTAACCTGTTCGTGTTCTTCGAGATCCTGTTAATGGCCTCCTATGTCCTACTTTTGCATGGGCAAGGCAAGGCACGCTTCCAGCTCGGTGTGCATTATGTGGCTATTAACCTGCTCGCTTCTGCCATGTTCCTGATCGGACTCGGCATGATTTATGGCAGTGTCGGCAGTCTGAATATGGCTGATGTCGCTAGACTGATGCCAACTTTGACAGGCGATGAACATAAGCTGGCCGTTGCAGGCGGACTGATGCTATTTGTGGTGTTCGGGATCAAGGCAGCCATGTTACCGGTAGGCCTGTGGCTTCCTAAAACGTATGCTGTTGCAACTACTCCGGTGGCTGCCCTGTTTACCATCATGACCAAAGTCGGGATCTACGCAATTATCCGGGTCAATGGTACTGTATTTGATGATGAATACAGTCATCAGATTCTGATGAACTGTCTGCTGGTCATTGGGGTGATTACTTCACTCTATGGCGCATTTGGTGCCATTGGGACTGAACGTCTACGCCGTTTTGTCGGCTTTATGATCCTGTCTTCAGTCGGCACCATTCTGATTGCGATTGCCATGAACAGTACCCAAGCCTGGGCAGGTGCCTTGTATTATATGGTGCACAGTACCCTGATTGGCGCAGCGTTTTATATCCTGTGTGGCTGGATTACTTCACAACGCGGTGAATTTAAAGATCACTTTAAAATTGCCCCACAGATGAAACAGAATAAGCTGGTTTCTATTGTGTATTTCATCATTGCCTTGATGATGGCCGGCTTGCCACCTTTCAGTGGCTTCTTCGGTAAAGTGTTTATCCTGCAAGCTTCAGGACAGTCTGAACATCAAATGCTGATTATCTTTACGGTTCTACTGGTCAGCTTACTAAGTATTCTGGCTTTTACCCGGGTCGGTTTTATTCTGTTCTGGCGTTCAAGCCGACCAGAACAGGATGAAAATTCTGAAGAATTCAGCAAATATGAATCCTTGCCCAGCAAGGCACCAGCACGGAATGACCGGGTTATTTATCTATTATTGCTCAGTCTGACAGCCTACGTTGTTTTTGCTGCACCGATTTATCAATATAATTATCAGACCGCAGCACAGATTAAGACCAATCCGATTTATGAAGCAGCATTATTAAAACGTGATGCTGAAGGTAAGTTCATCAGTGTACAGCCATTTGATCCGGGTTATTTACCAGAAACCAAATACGGTGGTGAAACGCCTGATCCAAATGCGCACCTGATTCCTTATGTCATTTCAGAAAATACCTTAAATGGCGATCATATTTCTGAATTTAAACAGCGTCAGATTGATAAGCAGTATATTGAACAGAACAAATACGACGACAATCAACTTAAACCGGCGGAGGGTCTTTAATGGCTGAATCATTACTTCAACGCTGGTTCCCACATCCTTTCGTTTCGGTCATTGTGGCGATGAGCTGGATCATGCTGGCCCATAATATGGAAGCCGGCACACTCCTTATGTCAATATTTCTGGCGATCTTAATTCCGAGAATGGTCGCCCCTTTTATTGATTACACACCGAATATCCGGTGGGTGCCAGCGATGCGCCTGTTTTGGGTCGTTGTTTGGGACATCATTGTCGCTAATATTAAAGTCGCGATTCTGGTGCTGGGACCGACCAAAAATCTGCATCCCAAATGGTTCCGGGTACCTCTGGATACCGAACATGAAGAAGTGAATACTTTACTGGCGATGATAATTACCACGACACCTGGTACAGTTTCTGCGGGGATTGATCAGGACCGTGGCGATATTCTGGTGCATGCCTTAAGCACGGATGATGAAGAGGCCGAAATTGAAACTATTAAACAGCGCTATGAACAACCATTGATTAAAATTTTTAGCGCACAATCAGGAGCTGAAGCATGACCATTCTGCCATATGCATTGCTGATTTGTCTGGGTGCTGTCACGATTTCCATGTTGCTGTGTCTGATCCGGCTGGTTATGGGCCCATCAATCGTTGACCGTTTGCTGGCACTGGACACCCTATTTTTAAATGCAACCTGTCTGGTGGTGATTCTGGGAATCTACTGGAGCAGCACTTTCATGTTTGAAGGTGCCCTACTGGTGGCCATGCTGGGCTTTGTTTCTACCGCTGCCCTTGCCCGCTATTTCACCACTGGACATGTCATCGACTAGGAGTTTTTAAATGCCTTTAATTTTAGAAATACTAGTTTCGATTTTTTTATTGATTGGCGCGTTTTTTATGCTGGTGGGTGGCATTGGGATGATACGTCTACCCGACCTTTTTATGCGTCTGCATGCACCGACTAAATCCAGTACCTTAGGCTTGGGAAGCTTTCTGATCGCTTCTATTATTTTTTCGGCTATCTATGGTCGTTTAGGTTTTGCTGAAGTACTGATTACCTTGTTTGCGTTCATTACTGCACCGGTATCTGCCAACCTGATGGCGCAAGCGGCCTTGCATTTACGTTTGCGCTCGATGAGTGGTGAAGTGCCAGAAACTCTGGAACGTCCATTGCCTTGGCAGAAAACCCGCCGTCGTGCATTTTATGAAAAGAAAATGAATGACCAGGATTCAAAGTAATAGTTAGCCAGTTCTACTTAAAAGTTCAACAATAAAAAAGCCACCCTAAGGTGGCTTTTTTATTGCGCTTTATAAAAGCTTATTCTTCATCTTTCTTGTCTTCAGCAGGAGGTAAATCCTTCACTGCTTCAGCAATCAGACCAAACATATAGTTACCATATGCATTGGTTTTGTCGTAATGGAAACGTAGACGAGGTGTAATACGTGTCTTGATCCGACGGCTCAGTTCATGACGCAAGAACCCGGATGCCTTATTCAGGACATCGAGTGTTTCTTTATTTGCCGCTTCACTTTGCTCATCACCAAGTTCACGACCCATTACTGTGACATAAACTTCAGCATATCCTAAGTCTGGGCTCACCTTCACGGCTGAGATGGTCACCAGACCACCCAGACGTGGATCTTTCAGCTCCTGACGGATCAGTTCGGACAACTCGCGTTGTACCGTATCCGCCATACGCTTCAGACGTTGACTACCCGCCATTAAAGACTCCGTTTAATCAATTGCACATCATACACTTCGATCTTGTCGAGAGGTTTGATGTCTTTATAGCCTTTCACCGCAAGACCACATTCCATACCGGCACGAACTTCTTCCACCACTTCTTTGTAGCGACGAAGAGATTCTAGCTCGCCCTGGAAGATCACCACGTCATCACGTAATACGCGAATCGGTTTATTACGGTGTAATACGCCTTCAAGTACCATACAGCCTGCTGCAGCACCAAATTTGCTTGAATGGAACACTTCACGTACTTGAGCAACACCCAAGATGGTTTCACGGTGTTCAGGAGCCAGCTTACCGCTCATCGCTGCTTTCACGTCATCAATCAATTGATAGATCACTGAGTAGTAACGAATGTCGATACTGTCTGCATCTGCTTTTTGACGTGCAGTATTGTCGGCACGTACGTTAAAGCCAAGAAGAACCGCTTCTGAAGATTCAGCAAGTGTGACGTCAGATTCAGTAATCGCACCTACACCCGAACCGATGATACGTACTTTTACTTCATCCGTTGAAAGCTCAGCCAATGCAACATGAAGTGCTTCCAATGTACCGCGTACATCAGTTTTCAGCACTACGTTAACGATCGGCACATCTTTTTTGCCCATAGACGCCATGATGTTTTCAAGACGCATTGCAGATTGACGTTCAAGACGTTTTTGACGTTCACGATCCATACGCGCATCGGCAACTTCACGTGCTTTCTTCTCGTCATTCACAACAAGAACTTCGTCACCTGCCATCGGTGCTTCTGGAAGACCCAGAATTTCGACTGGAATCGAAGGACCTGCAGACTTGATACGTTTACCGTTTTCATCGGTCATGGCACGAACGCGGCCATAAGATGAACCAGCAAGTACCAGGTCACCCACTTTCAGCGTACCGTTTTGAACCAGAATAGAAGTCACTGCACCGCGGCCTTTATCAACACGCGCTTCAATCACAACACCTTGCGCCGCACCTTCTTCAGACGCTTTCAATTCAAGCAATTCAGACTGAATTAAAATCAGGTCAAGAAGTTCGTCAATACCCGCACCAGTATGTGCAGATACTTTCGCTACAGGAACGTCACCGCCCCATTCTTCAGGTACGATTTCTTTGGTGGTCAATTCGTTCAATACACGATCTGGATCAGCAGAGTCTTTATCCATCTTGTTGATTGCAACAATGATTGGCGTACCTGCTGCACGTGCGTGATCGATTGCTTCTGCAGTTTGTGGCATCACACCATCATCTGCTGCAACAACCAGGACTACGATATCAGTCGCTTTGGCACCACGTGAACGCATTGCAGTAAACGCTGCGTGTCCCGGAGTATCAAGGAATGTGATAATACCTTTATCCGTGGTTACATGGTAAGCACCGATATGCTGGGTAATACCCCCTGCTTCGCCTTGCGCCACTTTGGCACGACGGATACGGTCAAGAAGCGATGTTTTACCATGGTCAACGTGACCCATGATCGTAACAACTGGCGCACGAGTAGTTTGCGCACCACGTGCTTCTTCAGCCTGTTCAAGCAGGTTATCTTCGACTGCAGTTTCAGAAACCAGTACCGGGTTATGGCCCATTTCTTCAACCACAAGTGCCGCGATTTCCTGATCGATCGCCTGGTTTTGAGTAACCAGTTCACCCATTTTCATCAGTGACTTGATCACTTCACGAACCTTAACCGCCATTTTCGCAGCAAGGTCAGCAACGACAATCGTTTCACCGATTTCAACGTCATAAACCTGTTTTTTCACTGGTTTTTCAAAACCATGCTTGTTCGCTTGGCTAGATTTCAAACCGCGTTTGTGTGAGTTATCACGGAAAGACTGCTCTTCACCACGACGACCACCTTTCTTCGGTGAACGTGTATTTGAAGTGTTAGTACCACGTTTAATTTCGCGGTCTTCTTTCGCAAATGAGTCTTCATATGCCTGGCCAACCAGACCAGCAGCAAGTGGAGAATCATCAATCACACGAATAGTTGCAGTGGTATCTTCAGAAGAATACTTCGACGCCATCTTGCGCATTTGCTCAAGGGTGCGTTGTTGTGCTTCTTCAGCTGCCTTGCGACGTGCTGCTTCTTCAGCTGCTTTTAATTGAGCGGCTTGAGCTTCACGCGCTTTTTTCTGTTCTGCTGTTTCAACTTGTTTAACCGCTGCTTTCACAATCGGCTTGTTAGTTGATTTGCGTTTTACCACAACAGCTGCTTTAGGTGTTTCCTGTTTCTCAGTTTCTTGTTTCTGAGCTGCACGCATTGCTTCTAGGGCTTTGCTTGCATTGTTTGTACCTGATTTAGGTGCATCAGCAGGTTTTTTAGCTGGAGCTGACTTCTGTTCAGCTTCTGCTTTCGCTTGCTGTTCAGCTTGAGCCTTCGCTAAAGCTTCTGCTTTAATTTGTTCCGGGTCTGGCTTGACGAATGTATGTTTCTTGCGAACTTCTACATTAATCGTTTTCGCCTTACCTGAAGTACTTGCCACTTTAGCAGTACTGGTCGTTTTACGTTTCAACGTGATTTGTCCTGCATGGCCATCCGAACCTTGTGTCTTTTTCACATGATTCATTAAGCGGTCTTGTTGTTCGGTGGTAATAATATCGTCAGCTTTACGCTGTGGTAAACCTGCCTCACGAACCTGCTCTAGGAGCTTATCAACATGGCGACCCACGCTGAGTGCTAACTCTTTAATCGACTTGTCCGTCATATACTACCTCCTAGTTAAACCATGATTCGCGCGCTTTCATAATAAGTTGACCGGCCTTCTCAGCACCGAGACCTTCGATATCTTCGATATCATCAGTCGCTTGGTCAGCTAAGTCATCTACGGTTACCACACCACGAGCTGCGAGAGCTTGCGCGATCTCTGCTGTCATGCCTTCCATTGCAACAAGTTCTTCACTTGGCGCTTGTACGTTTTCTTGCTGTTGTAATGCATCAGCAAGTGCAATTTCTTTCGCACGGCTTTGCAGTAGTTCAACCAGTTCCGCATCCAGTTCGATTTCATCAAACGTTTCTGGCGGTACGTAAGCAATTTCTTCAAGCGAGGTGAAGCCCATTTCTACTAACGCCATCGCCAAATCTTCAGCAATATCCAGACGTGTAACAAACATATCCAGGTATTTTTGCGCTTCGCTTTGCTGACGTGCGTAGTACTCTTCTTCCAGCATCATGTCCAGCTTGTAGCCAGTCAATTCAGATGCCAGACGAACGTTTTGACCTTGTGAACCAATTGCACGAGCTAGCTGATCACTAGTCGCGAAAATGATGTCTGCAGTACGTGCATCTTCATCGATGACAATACTAGATACATCTGCTGGTTCTAATGCGCTTGCGATATATTGCGCAGGATCATCCGACCAAACTACCACATCAATACGCTCGCCATTGAGCTCTTGCTGTACAGCCTGGATACGTGTACCACGCATACCAATACAAGCACCCACCGGGTCAATACGGTGGTCGTTGGTTTTCACTGCAATTTTAGCACGAACACCCGGTTGACGAGCTGCGGCCTTAATTTCAATGATTTCTTCAGAAATTTCAGGAATTTCTTTTTTCATCAATGCAATCAGCATTTCCGGTTTAGCACGTGACAACAACAATTGTGCACCACGGCCTTCACGGTTAACGCTATATAGAATCGCATTTACGCGTTGTTTCGGACGAAGGATTTCCTTCGGAATCATCTCTTCACGTGCCAGATACGCTTCTGCGTTGTCACCCAAGTCAATGATAAAACCATCTTTGGTTTGTTTTTTCACTTCACCGTAGATCAGCTCACCGACTTTAGATTCATAAGCATCGGCAACCAGTGCACGTTCTGCTTCACGGATCTTCTGTACAATCACCTGTTTCGCGATCTGGGCAGCAATACGACCGAAATCGATTGATTCTACTTCCAGTTCACGGATATCGCCAATCGACCATTGTGCCGGATCAACATCAGAGATCGCATCCTGACAGGCAGGCATTTCATGATCTTCATCAGCCACCACTTCCCATTGACGGAAAGTACGATAATCACCAGTTTTACGGTCAATTTCTACACGAAGACGAGCTTCTTCCGAGTGAGTCCCCTCGTAGAATTTCTTCTTAGTCGCTGCAACCAAAGCTTGTTCTAGCGCTTCAAAAATTGCTTCACGACTTACACCTTTTTCGTTACTAACCGTTTCAACGACGGTAAGAATTTCACGTGCCATAAGTCACCTATTCGTTCAGATTCTTATTAATTGAATTAATCTTGATAGACCAAGTTTGCTTTATCGATATTGTGACTGTCGATATCCAAAATCTGTTGCTTTTCTACTTCAACTTGAATCATTTCATTTTCAAGGTCGACTGCAACCAGTTTTGCCTGGAATTTACGACGGTTATCGACGGCACTGATCAAACGCAGCGCAACCGTTTGTCCGATATAATGAGCCATCTGCTCCAGCTGGAAGAATGGACGATCCCAACCTGGTGAAGACACTTCAAGCGAATATTCACCTGAGATTGGATCATGTACATCCAGGATCGCGCCGACTTGCTGTGTGACACGTACACAGTCCTGAACCCCAATACCACGACCCTGCTCTTCTTCGCCATCTTCATTGACAACAGGTGCTGCATTTTCATCGACCGGTTTGTCGATATAGATCCGTAATAATGAACGTTTGCCTTGTGGCAGGAATTCAATCCCCCACAGATTTACATCACAGGCTTCAACTGCTGGTGCAATCAAGTCCTGAAGTGCTTGAGTTTTATTTGATAGCTTCATTTACTCTCGTCATCTGGTGCGATTTTATGATCTATTTGACCACTACAAACCAATACAAACTATAGTAGTAGTGAAACATGGAGATTTGACCAAATATTGTCGACACTACACGATAGCCAATAAAAAAGGGCGTAAATCGCCCCAATTAATGCACAATTTGAACTTTTTTCAAATCCCACTGTGCAAAAAGGCCCACCATAGTTGTGAGCCTCTTTTAAGAAACTTGGTAGCGGGAGCTGGATTTGAACCAACGACCTTCGGGTTATGAGCCCGACGAGCTACCAGACTGCTCCATCCCGCATCAACGTGCAAAAATTATATACAAAAGATGCGAACTTTTCAATCACAACCACATCATTCTGCATATTTGTTATCTGTTACTGAAAAATTGGTAGCGGGAGCTGGATTTGAACCAACGACCTTCGGGTTATGAGCCCGACGAGCTACCAGACTGCTCCATCCCGCATCAGCATACAAATAACATTCAGCTTAATATTTTACACTAAACTGCCTTTAAAGTTTGCAGCTTTAAAGGATTGGTAGCGGGGGCTGGATTTGAACCAACGACCTTCGGGTTATGAGCCCGACGAGCTACCAGACTGCTCCACCCCGCAACAACATGCAAATAATTCTTCTCAACTTAAATCAGATTTAAGCTGCCTTTTAAAAGTTTGCGTCTTTAAAAAAGGATTAATTGGTAGCGGGAGCTGGATTTGAACCAACGACCTTCGGGTTATGAGCCCGACGAGCTACCAGACTGCTCCATCCCGCATCAACAAAAGTTTTTTTAGCTGCATACACCAACTTATATTCTGGATTATAAGTTGGTGCGGAAGGGGGGACTTGAACCCCCACGCCCGAAAGCACTACCACCTCAAGGTAGCGTGTCTACCAATTCCACCACCACCGCAGCTGTGACGCATTCTAGTCGCATCACTGAAAAAAAGAAAGGTTTAATTAAAATTATTCGGTCGTTTGTGGTGCAGTTGGTGAAGTTTCAACCGGTTGCGCAGGCGCAGTTGGTGCTGATTGAATTGACGATAAACTGTACGCATTCGTGGTTTGTTTCTTGGCAAGAATCGCCAAAGTAATACTGGTCACAAAGAACAATGCGGTAAAAACTGCCGTCAAACGGGTCATGAAATTACCCGAACCTGAGGCACCAAAGATCGTTGCCGCACCGCCGCCGCCAAATGATGCACCTGCATCCGCACCTTTACCATGCTGAACTAAAATCAAGACAATCATCAAAATCGCTAAGATAATATGTACTACCAGCACAAAAGTTTGCATGCTGAACTCCTAATTATTGTGTATTTGCAAATGCTTGAGCAATTTGATGGAACGACTCAGCATTGAGTGATGCACCACCCACCAATGCCCCGTTAATGTCAGGGCAGGCTGCTAACTCTACTGCATTTTCCGGTTTTACACTACCACCATATAAAATCGCCATAGTCGCAGCATAACCTGTAATCTGGCTCAAACCCTGACGGATCTGGGCATGCATGGCCTGCGCATCTTCTGGAGAAGCTGTTTTACCGGTACCAATGGCCCAGATTGGCTCATAAGCAATCACAATATTTTTCCACTGTTCATCTTCTACCACAGTCGCGATATCGCAAATCTGTTGGAGAACCACCGCTTCTGCCTGCCCTGCTTCACGCTGTTCCAGACTTTCGCCCACACAGTAAATTACGGTTAAACCGGCATTTAAGGCATTCTTGATTTTAGTATTTAAAATCTGTGAACTTTCAGCAAAAATTTCACGACGTTCAGAGTGCCCAATCAATACATAGTGAATCTGGCTATCAGCCAATAATTCAGCACTCACTTCCCCAGTATAAGCGCCTGTCCCTGCAATACGTGATACATCTTGTGCTACGGTATATACAGGGCGATTAGCAGAAGCAAATGCAGTTTGAATTTGAGTTAAGGCAAGGGTTGTCGGCGCCACACCCAAATGACATTTCTCTGTTGAAACTGGTGCAGACTCAAGCAAGTCTTTTAAATTCTGAACCAAAGCTTGGGCATCTGCCTGCATTGGATTCATTTTCCAGTTGCCCACCACCCAAGGGGTAATCGTCGAAACCGACATAAATAACCTATTTCACTGACATATCTTGAATTGGGCACATTCTACACGGAATTGTAAAATTTAAAGAATAGTTTTATTCATCCTATTTCTCAGTTTAGACTATTCAAAATGATTATTTTTTGTTATCACTGAAAAAAATGCCCGGTTCTTCCGACCAGTTCAAGCTTTTACTGAATATCACGAAGATTGCAGCATTCTCAGCTATGGTATTTTTGTATAACAAACGTATAATTTTAGAATAGCAAATTAAAAAAATTGAATTGATAGGCGTTTGAAGCATGACAGCATTGCAGGGGTCACCAAGATTTACGGGGTTTATTCGTCGCCTGGTCGATGAAGGGGTATTATCAGCTGAAGATATGCGGACTGCTTTAGCCAATGCCAAACAGGAAAAAACAGATATCGTGGCCTATTTGGTCAGTCATCATAATCTTTCCCCTACCACCATTGCTGAAACGATCTCAGTAGAATTTGGTGAGCCTCTATTTGATATTGGTGCTTATGATCCGGGACAAATCCTGCGTGAAGATATTGATGAAAAGCTGATTACCAAGCATCGTATTCTGCCAATTTATAAAAACGCCAATATTCTTTATGTCGCCACGAGCAATCCGACCAATATCGAAGCAACGGATGCCATCCGCTTTGCAACCAAACTGAATATCGAAACTGTTATTGTTGAACACAATAAACTTGAAAAACTGATTGAGCAAAACTTTACTGAAGAAAGTACTTTTGATTTTGATGATGATTTCGATCTGGATGTAAATGTCGATACAGCCGATCCGACTCAAGAAGAAGATGAAAAAGACAAGGGTGAAGAAGCCCCGATTGTTAAATATATTAATAAGTTACTGATTGATGCCATTCGTATGGGCGCTTCGGATCTACATTTTGAACCTTATGAAAAAATGTATCGGGTGCGCTATCGTGTCGATGGGGTTTTACGTCAGATTGCAACCCCGCCCCTACAACTGGCAAACCGTTTGGCGTCGCGTTTGAAAGTCATGTCGCAGATGGACATTTCTGAGAAACGCGTGCCTCAAGACGGCCGTATTAAATTAAAGCTCTCAAAAAACAAAGCCATCGACTTCCGTGTTAACTCGCTCCCTACCCTGTTTGGCGAAAAACTGGTTCTACGTATTCTAGATCCGTCCAGTGCCATGCTGGGAATTGATGCTTTAGGTTATGAACCTGAGCAGAAGGAACTATTTATGGAAGCCTTAGATAAACCGCAAGGGATGTTACTGATTACCGGTCCTACTGGTTCCGGTAAAACAGTATCCCTTTATACGGGCTTAAACATCTTAAATCGTGAAGATACCAATATTTCTACTGCAGAAGACCCAGTCGAGATTAACTTGCAAGGGATTAATCAGGTGAACGTCAACCCTAAAGTAGGCCTGACTTTCGCAGCGGCATTAAAATCCTTTCTGCGTCAGGATCCTGATATTGTCATGGTCGGTGAGATCCGTGATTTGGAAACAGCTGAAATTGCAATTAAAGCAGCCCAAACAGGTCATATGGTGATGTCAACCCTGCACACTAACAGTGCTCCAGAAACCTTGACCCGATTGCGTAATATGGGCGTACCTTCTTTCAATATCGCGACTTCAGTCAATCTGGTGATTGCGCAGCGTCTGGCCCGTCGCTTGTGTTCACAATGTAAAAAACCAGCTGATATTCCTCAGCAAAGCTTACTAGAGATGGGCTTTACCGAAGCAGATTTACAAAGCCCTGAATTTCAGATTTATGAGCCAGTCGGCTGTAATGAATGCCGTGAAGGGTATAAGGGCCGGGTCGGTATTTATGAAGTTATGAAGGTCACACCTGAGATTTCAAGAATTATTATGGAAGATGGCAATGCCATTGAAATTGCTGAAGCTTCCGCACATGCAGGATTTAACAATTTACGCCGATCAGGGTTAGTGAAGGTTATGCAGGGGGTGACTTCTTTACAGGAAGTCAATCGTGTAACCAGCGAATGATCGTGCTGAATATAAAATAAGGATAAAGCTATGGCAGCAGTAAAAAAAGGCCAGATGACACCAATCTTCAGTTATGAAGGGATTGACCGCAAAGGCGCAAAGATCAAGGGGGAATTGCCGGCACGAAATATGGCCTTGGCAAAAGTGAACTTGCGCAAACAAGGCATTACGATCAAAACCATCCGGGAAAAGAAAAAAAATATTCTCGAAGGTTTGATGAAGAAAAAAGTTTCCACACTGGATATCACCATCTTCACCCGTCAGTTAGCGACCATGATGAAAGCTGGGGTACCGTTAGTTCAGGGCTTTGAAATTGTTGCAGAAGGTTTAGAAAATCCATCTATGCGTGAGGTTGTGCTTGGAATTAAAGGCGAAGTTGAAGGGGGGAATACTTTTGCTGGAGCATTACGAAAATACCCACAATATTTTGACAACCTATTCTGTTCTTTAGTTGAATCTGGCGAACAATCGGGTGCTCTGGAAACCATGCTGGATCGTGTCGCGATTTATAAAGAAAAAAGTGAGCTGTTAAAGCAAAAAATTAAAAAAGCCATGAAATATCCAGCTACAGTAATTGTAGTAGCTGTGATCGTAACAATTATTCTGATGGTGAAAGTAGTCCCTGTATTCCAGGACTTATTCTCTTCATTTGGTGCTGACTTACCTGCATTTACCCAAATGGTCGTAAATATGTCTAACTGGATGCAGGCATACTGGTTTCTGTTAATTCTCGGGATTGGTGTTGTGATTACTGCTTTCCTTGAAGCGAAAAAGCGTAGCAAAAAATTCCGTGATTTACTGGATAAGGCCGCGCTCAAAGCACCGATCTTTGGTGATCTGGTCTATAAAGCGATTATTGCCCGTTATAGCCGCACTCTCGCCACCACTTTTGCAGCCGGTGTGCCATTAATTGATGCGCTTGAATCGACTGCTGGTGCAACCAATAACGTAGTCTATGAGGAGGCGGTATTAAGAATCAAGGAAGATGTAGCAACCGGTCAACAGCTTCAATTTGCTATGCGTGTCACCAATAAATTCCCTTCTATGGCCGTACAGATGGTCGCTATTGGTGAAGAATCCGGCGCACTAGACGCTATGCTGGATAAAGTCGCAACCCATTATGAAAATGAAGTCGATAATGCGGTCGACGGTTTAACTTCTATGATGGAACCCTTGATTATGGCAATTCTTGGTGTCCTTGTTGGTGGCCTTGTTATCGCAATGTACCTTCCAATCTTCCAAATGGGTTCAGTGGTTTAATGCAAGATTTTCTTTTCTATTTTACTCAAAACCCAACTGCGCTTTATCTCGCAGTTGGGCTTTTTAGTCTCTGTATTGGTAGCTTTTTAAATGTTGTCATTTACCGCACCCCTAAAATGATGGAACAGGAGTGGAGGATTGACTGTCAACTATTCTTGCATCCAGATCAGCCCATTATTGATGAAAGCAAAATTACTTTAAGCAAACCAGCTTCAACCTGCCCAAAATGTCAGACCCCTATTCGCTGGCATCAGAATATTCCGGTGATTAGCTGGATCTTATTACGTGGTAAATGTGGTAACTGTCAGAATCCAATCAGTATCCGCTATCCATTTATTGAACTTCTCACAGCTGCTTGTGCGCTGATAGTAGTGGCAGTATTTGGGCCTACCATACAGATGCTGTTTGGTCTGGTTTTTACCTATGCCCTGATTGCCCTCACCTTTATTGATTTCGATACCCAGTTATTACCCGATCGCTATACCCTGCCGCTGGCTGCACTCGGCCTGGGCATTAATAGTTATGCGATTTATACTACCCCTGATTCTGCCATCTGGGGCTATATCATTGGCTTCTTATGCTTGTGGGTGGTGTACTATCTGTTTAAGCTGGTGACCGGCAAGGAAGGTATGGGCTATGGAGATTTCAAATTACTAGCTGCCTTAGGTGCCTGGATGGGGCCTATGCTCCTACCACTCATTGTATTATTGTCATCATTGGTGGGCGCGATTATTGGGATTATCCTGCTTAAAGTCCGTAAAGAAAATCAGCCCTTTGCCTTTGGCCCTTATATTGCCATTGCCGGCTGGATTGCCTTTTTATGGGGTGAGCAGATCATGAAAATCTATTTAGGTCAGTAAAGTGAAATTTGTACTCGGTTTAACTGGTGGAATTGGTAGTGGCAAGTCTGCTGCCAGCCAATGGTTTGAAGCTCAAGGGATTGCTGTCGTAGATGCGGATATTGTCGCCCGTGAAGTCGTTGATATCGGTCAACCAGCCCTACAGCAGATTCAGCAAGCTTTCGGCGATTGGGTTTTACTCAAGGATGGTTCATTGAATCGCCGTGTTTTGCGCGAACATATTTTCCAGTCTCCAGAAGCACGAAAAACGCTGGAAAATATCACCCACCCTGCTATTCGCACTTCAATTATTCAACAGTTGCATGCAGCACAAAGTCCTTATGCGATTTTAGTTTCTCCTTTATTGTTTGAAACCAATCAGCATGAACTGACACAACATACGTTATTAATTGATGCTGCTATTGAACTGCAAATTCAACGGGCTTCACAGCGTGATGGACAAAATGTGGAGCAAATTCAGAAGATCATTGCCGCCCAAATGCCGCGTGAACAAAAACGCGCTATGGCTGATGATATTGTGCTGAATGATGGTGAGTTGGAGCATCTCTATGCTCATCTCACACCATTACATGAAAAGTATCTTCAGATGGCTGCTCAAAATCATTAACCCGAACTCAGTCAGAGTTCAAATAAAAAGCAGCCCTGTTAGGACTGCTTTTTTTGTTGTTTCAGTTTTTGGCTGAGACTGTCTTGATGCATTAACCAGCGCCAAGGCTGTATGGCACCAATGGCCATACCTACCAAACCAGAGACAATCGCGAGACTTAGAGGTTCATTTAATAACGGTACAGCCAGTATGGCAGCAATGAATGGTGCGAGGGTCACGATACTGCCCGCTTTAAATGCACCTAAACGCTTAATCGCTTCCACATAAGTTAGTGTCGCTACAATCACCACAAAAACACCGTGAAAGAGTACCTGGGAAGCCATTTGCCAAGGTTCAGCAGCATCCAGATGTTTGGGGAAGAATAGCAGATAAATTGGCACATAAATGATGGCTGACCAGATCGCTACACTGGCCATAGAATGCCAGGCAGATAGCTTCCATTGACGTAGCAGTACAGTGAATACACCCCACCACATTGCACTGATGAAAAATAGCAGATCGCCTAATCCCAAGGCCACACCGGACTCTCGGAACATCAGCCAACTCATACTGCCAATCGCAAGCAGCATAATCGCCATACTGATCCAAGTATGTCGGTCAAATCCCTGTTTAAATAACACAAAAGCAGCCACTGCGGTACAAAGTGGAATACAGCCATTTAGAAATACGGCAGCATGAGCTGCAGGTGCATAATGGAAAGCAGTATAAGCAGTCAGGCAATACCCTACCCCGCCAATCATGGCTAAGAGAAAGGATTCCTTACTCCACAAAAAGGCTGTGTCCTTTTTATAAATCAGGACTGGCATCAGAATCAGAAAAGCCAATAGAAAACGTAATCCCACCAGATCCCAGGCACTAATCCCCCACTGGGCACTTAAGCGCGTGCTTAAGGTAAAACCTCCCCAAATACACATGGTAATTAAGACAAAGGCATAACCTTGCGTTCGGGGAGACATAGACTTCTTCTTTAACAGTATTTAGGTAAATAATAAAAAGGACTTAAGCTTGACGCTGACGACAGGCTTCATAAAGAGCCATCCCTGTTGCCACGCTCACATTCAGACTTTGCAGATTTCCTGCCATCGGAATATAAACCGTCTGATCACATTGGCTTTGGGTAATTGGACGCAAACCGGTATCTTCCGCACCCATCACCACGCATACACCTGTACCAGTAAAATCAAATTTCTGGATAGGTAAAGCTTTTTCATCCAGCATCGTACCAACCACACGTACATTAAATTCATCTTTGATTTGACCCAAAGTACGCGCCAGATTGGTCACCTGAATAAACTTCACTTTTTCTGCACCACCTGCTGCCACTTTACGTGCAGTCGGCGTCAGGCTTGCTGAACGGTCACGCGGTACAATCACAGCCGCTACACCCATCGCTGCGGCAGTACGAATACAAGCACCCAGGTTATGTGGATCCGTTACCTGATCGAGTGCTAATAGAAGTACTTGAGAATCTTGCTTCAATAGATCTTCCAGATCCTTTTCATTTAAGGTTGGATGCGGGCGAACTGCCGCTACAACGCCTTGGTGAAAAGGCAAACCAGCCAGTTTTTCCAGCTTGTCACGACTAGCCTGCTGGACACTAATGCCAAAAGGCTCAGCCAATTCCAGCACACGTTTCAGGCGCTGATCATCACGGCCTTTCAGGGTAAAAAGAGTCAAGACACGTTCAGGCTCAAGCTCCAGCAGTGATTCTACTGAATGGACGCCATAATAATACTCAGGTTTAGCCATGAACGACCTCGAAAATAAATTGGGAAATAGGCAGCAAAAGAAAAATCCTGCAAAGCCAACTTCACAGGATTCTGTATTAAGCTTAGTTTAACCGATTCAGAACAAAATTTCTTGATCGGTTACAGCTCATCTGTAGGTCTGTTTAGCCTTCAAAATGGCAAACATAGTCCAGCACATCATCAGTTTCAATTTTGAAACGGCTATTGCCTGGCACATAGAAAGACTGACCAGCACGGAACAGTTCTTTTTCTTCGCTGTCAGCGATTTGCACACGGCATTCACCTGAGATGATTTCCATACGCTCAGGCACATGTGTTTCAAAAGTTAATGCATTTTCTGAAGGTAAAATTACCCCTAAGGTTTTTTTAGTGCCATCTTCAAATTGCACCACATGGCTGATGCATAACCCGCCAAAATACACATTCGATTTTTTAAGTACTGATACATGATCAAACTGAGCTGACATGCCATTTCTCCAGATAAAGCATTTTGTAATATTTTGATTGCTGTAGTTTAAATGTGCACCCGCAACTAATCAATCGAAGTTTATCGGACTTGAATGAAATTATTGGTGCCCCCTGCTTGCCTTGATTCCAGCCTGTTTGAGTGATTTCGGCAGATCCTGGAAAATGCCGTGATTTTTCTCGCCATTTATAAGCAAAATATATTCCGACCTGATTTAATTTAAATTTCAAGCATGTCAGAAAAATGAAAATATCTTTTGTAACTTCAGTGGCCTAATCTTGGTTCTTGTGACACAACATTCAAATAAGCGTGTATTAATCCCTGAAATTTAAGATAGAATGAAATCGATTTATCCTGATTTATAATAACAGCCGCGTTGCTAGACTGAAGCAACTGACATGCTATTTCATTCAAACTTTTCGCAGCCCGGATGCGTTTATGCTGACACATTTAACTCTGATCAATTTTGCTTTGGCCGAGCATCTTGCTATTGATATTGATAAAGGTTTTAACGTTCTTACTGGTGAAACCGGTGCAGGTAAATCCCTGTTACTGGATGCTCTGTCTGCCTGTCTGGGGGAGCGAACCGATACCAATTATGTGCGTTATGGCACCGAAAAAGCGGATGTAACAGCAACCTTTAGTTATCAGGAAGACAGCCCTGAAGCGAGCTGGTTAAAAGAGCATGAACTGGATGATGAGTCGGGGGAGATTCATTTACGCCGGGTGATCTTTGCCACTGGACGTAGCAAGGCCTGGATCAATGGTCGTCCCAGTAGTCTGTCTGAACTGAAAGAAATTGGCCGACTACTGGTTCAGCTTTATAGCCAGCATAGTCAGCAGCAACTTCTAGAACCACCTTATCCCAAACACTGGCTGGATCGCTATAGCAATTTTTATGCACCAGCTCAGGAAGTACGTGACGCTTATAGCACCTGGCATAAAAATATTCGCCAGCATCAGGCCGCGCTGGATGCACAAGCAACCCGTAAGCAACGTATGGAAACTCTGGAGCTGCAACTTGAAGAACTGGAAGAAGTCGTCCAGACGGATTATCAGGAAATTGAGCAGGAATTTGACCGCCTTTCACATCATGAAGCCATCATGCAGGATTGTGTTTATAGCCTGAATGGCCTGGATGAAGGTGAACAGAATATTTCGCAGGAACTGGCTTCAATCTTGCGCCGCATGGAATCGCATGCCGGTCGTAGCGAACAGCTTTCCCAGATTTATACCTCTTTACTGAATGCCCAAAGCGAACTCGAAGATGCAACGGCAACCTTACGTCAGTTTATGGATCGGCAAAGCTTTGATCCGGAACGTATGGAAGAACTGAATTCCAAACTGGAAGTATTTCACCGTTTAGCACGCAAATACCGCACCCAGCCAGAATTGCTGAAAGAAGAATATGAGGCCTGGCAGACTGAACTTGAACAATTGCATCAGCTAGAAGACCCAGAAACTCTGGCTGAACAGGTCGAGGTCTCTTATCAGGAGTTTCTAAGCAAAGCTCAACATCTGGACCAGATTCGCCGTGATGCAGCCGAACCGCTGGCGAAAAAACTGACCGAACAGGTGAAACAGCTTGCCCTACCTGAAGCGCATTTTGAATTTAAATTTGAGCCTTTGGAACATCCATCAAGTGAAGGTTTGAGTTTTATTCAGCTTCTGTTTACTGCCAACAAGGGCATACCAGCACAACCTCTGGCACGCGTGGCTTCAGGCGGTGAATTATCCCGTATCGCCTTGGTGATGCAGGTGATGAATGCAGAAAAAACCGAAGCTGAAGTATTGGTCTTTGATGAAATCGACGTCGGGATCAGTGGCGGAACTGCGGAAATCGTGGGTCGCTTATTGGCTGATCTGGCACAGCATGTACAAATTCTTTGTATTACCCATCAGGCGCAGGTGGCTGCACAGTCCGACCAGCATTTATTAGTGAAAAAACGCCAGACTGATCCGGCCAGCAGTACCATTATTAATTTGGAAGAAAGTGAAATTGTACAGGAACTTGCACGTATGACGGGTGGCGTGGAAATTAATGAAACTACCTTGCAGCATGCACGTCAGTTAAGACAGTTAAAGTTTCAGCAAGCATAAATCATGCTTAATAAAAATCCCTGACTATTGCAGGGATTTTTTTATGAACAGCTTTTAGTTTAAAACAACTTATAAAAAATTAATAAAAAATAAAGCACTCCGCTTTAAATATAAAATTTAATATTTTCTTCTATTTAATTATTTAGTTTGATTATTAAACAATTAAAAATAGATCTCTTTCATAAATCAAAAAACGATCTTCTTTTTGGTTAATATTTGCACTCCGGATTTCTTAGCATTCGTGCATAATCTGCGGATGAAATACATCGATTCAAACAAGCTTTCTGATCCTCAGTTCAAGCGATACACAGGCATCTCATGGTCAACTTTCTATTTGATGGTTGAGCAATTGCAGAAGCATGTCTCTGCCAAAGGCAGACCGCCCAAGTTAAGCCTGGAGGATCAGG
>NZ_VPEG01000032.1:0-32599 GCF_013417275.1 Acinetobacter sp. YH16038
GAGAATTGAGACATTAATATGGCAATAAACTGATCCCACCGGGAAGCCGCTCTAAATTTCTGTCCAACATGGTGTACTTTAGCAAGTTGTTCAAAATCCTGTCGCACAACAGGTTTAATTAGCTCATGAAATACGGTATTCTGATGGGACAAAACCTGAATCCTGGTCGTTAAAGTGTTTGTTTGCACTCATATTTTAACTGTTAGGACTCAGGTTTTTTTATTTAAAGCAAACTATGGGACAGCAATGGGGAACTTCCTCCTTTTTCAAAGGAGGGTTGGGGGAAGATTTAATAAAAATTAAGCCACATTCCCTTCCAAGAAATCCTGCGCAAAGCGCTGTAATACCCCACCCGCTTCATACACAGAAACCTCTTCTTCAGTATCCAGACGGCAAGTCACCGGCACTTCAATGGTCTGTTTTTTGCCATCTTCAGTCACACGCTCAATCACCAGAGTCAAAGTCGAACGTGGCGCAATATTACCGATCACGCTATATAGCTCAGTACCATCCAGCTTCAAAGTTTTACGATCTGTACCCGGCTTAAACTCAAGTGGAAGTACACCCATACCGACCAGATTCGTACGGTGAATACGTTCAAAGCCTTCAGCCACAATCGCTTCTACACCTGCCAGACGCACACCTTTCGCAGCCCAGTCACGGCTTGAACCTTGACCATAATCTTTACCTGCAACAATGATGAGCGGCTGCTTACGGTTCATGTAGGTTTCAATCGCTTCCCACATACGCATCACTTCACCTTCCGGCTCGACACGTGCTTTAGAACCTTGCTTAATGGTACCGTCGGAACGCACCACCATTTCGTTATACAGCTTCGGATTCGCCAAGGTTGCACGCTGTGCAGTCAGGTGATCACCACGGTGCGTTGCATACGAGTTAAAGTCTTCCTCAGGCAAGCCCATTTTCGCCAGATATTGACCTGCTGCCGAATCCAACACAATCGCATTCGATGGAGATAAATGATCGGTAGTAATGTTATCGCCAAGGATGGCTAACGGACGCATATTTGCCAGAGTACGCGGTGCAGCCAATGCCCCTTCCCAGTATGGCGGACGGCGGATATAAGTACTTTGCGGACGCCAGTCATACAGCGGACTTGCTGCCTGCTCACGCTCACCCAGATCGAACATCGGAATATACACTTTCTTGAACTGTTCCGGCTTCACGGACTCTTTCACCAAAGCATCAATTTCTTCATCCGATGGCCAGATGTCTTTCAGGTAAATCGGATTGCCATCTTTGTCTGTGCCTAGTGCATCTTTCTCAATGTCAAAACGAATGGTACCGGCAATCGCATAAGCCACGACAAGCGGTGGAGATGCCAGGAAAGCCTGTTTTGCATAAGGATGGATACGGCCATCAAAGTTACGGTTACCCGACAAGACTGCTGTCGCATACAGATCACGGTCGATAATTTCCTGCTGAATCTTCGGATCAAGCGCACCAGACATGCCGTTACAGGTGGTACATGCATAGGCCACGATACCAAAGCCCAGTTTCTCCAGATCTTTTAGTACGCCTGCTTCTTCCAAATACAACGCCGCTGCTTTAGAACCCGGAGCAAAAGATGATTTAACCCACGGTTTACGCACTAAACCAAGTTCATTAGCCTTACGTGCCAACAAGCCTGCTGCCACGGTATTACGTGGGTTAGACGTATTGGTACACGAAGTAATTGCCGCAATAATGATCGCACCATCTGGCATTAAACCATCCGTACGGTTTTCTACCACACCCGCAATGCCTTTTTCTTTCAGGTCAGACGTTGATACACGCGCATGTGGATTGGATGGACCAGCGATGTTACGGGTGACAGTCGATAGGTCAAAACGCAATACACGTGGATATTCTGCCTGAGTCATTTCTGATGACCACAGGCCAATCTCTTTCGCATAGGTTTCAACCAGTTTGACCTGTTCAGATTCACGACCAGTCAGCGTCAGATAATCAATGGTGTTCTGATCAATATAGAACATGGCTGCAGTTGCACCATATTCCGGGGTCATATTGGAAATCGTGGCACGATCACCGACTGACATGCTGTCTGCGCCTTCACCGAAGAATTCCAGATAAGCACCAACCACACGTTCTTTACGCAGGAATTCGGTTAGAGCTAAAACAATATCCGTTGCGGTAATGCCCGGCTGACGCTGTCCTACCAGTTCGACACCGATAATGTCTGGCAAACGCATCCATGATGCACGGCCCAGCATCACGTTCTCAGCTTCTAATCCACCAACACCGACTGAAATCACGCCTAGCGCATCCGTATGTGGAGTATGCGAGTCAGTCCCCACACAGGTATCCGGGAATGCCACGCCATCACGGTTCTGAATGACTGGTGACATTTTTTCCAGATTGATCTGGTGCATGATGCCGTTACCCGCAGGAATTACATCGACATTTTCGAAAGCGGTTTTGGTCCATTCAATAAAATGGAAACGATCTTCGTTACGGCGATCTTCTACCGCGCGGTTTTTCTCAAATGCATCCGGATCGAAGCCGCCATATTCGACTGCCAGCGAGTGATCGACGATCAGCTGGGTCGGCACCACAGGATTGACTTTAGACGGATCACCGCCTTGATCGGCAATCGCATCACGCAGACCGGCAAGATCGACCAGTGCTGTTTGCCCTAAGATGTCATGACACACTACACGCGCCGGATACCAAGGAAAATCATGTTCCTGTTTACGCTCAATCAACTGGCGTAAAGACTGTTCTAAAATCGCAGGGTCGCAACGGCGTACCAGCTGCTCGGCCAGCACTTTAGATGTATAAGGAAGTTTGGCATATGCGCCTGGCTGAATATCTTCTACGGCTTGACGCACGTCATAATATTCCAGCTGGGTACCTTGCAACGGTTTCCGGTAGTTATTGTTCATAGCTTGCCTGCCCTCTTTCATTACTCTTTTTATTCATCAAAATATCTTGATGACTTGTTTTTTAATAAAGGCATTGTACGCTGTCGAAAGTCTATTTCCCAAATCTTATAATTTTCAAAAGCTTAAATACTAAAAATGGTATTTTTACCAAAATTACTGACCCATACTTTAGAATTTTGACTCTAAATTGCATTTTTTCTGAAAAATAGGCCTAAATCTGTCTCATTCTTTAGTATGAGATGTTGATAACAGCATAAAAAATAATCAATTTCTTGGAATGAGTTTAAGGATAAATTTCATATGAAATCAAAGCTTAGAATTTTTTAATTTTAGAAATAGCTCATTTAATAAAAAACTGAATCTATATTTTTTTATTTCAGTGTTAAGCATAACTCTTAACCGAAAATGGTAAATTTCATTGCAGATATGGCTCGATGAGTGTAGGCGAAAAAATCATTTTTCAGGTTAGACATACCCCGAAATAAGTTACATTCTCAATTCCATATATTTTTTAAGACTTTCTTACAATTTTAGAAATACGTTAAATATTTATAGGACAATGATTCATAAACATGAGCTTATAAAACGCATCCCTATCTAAAATACTTTACACACGTCATTTTAGCTTACCGTCTGTCGCCCTCCTCCTAATTTGGTGATAACAGTCTGTATCTCAACTTTGTAAATCTACCCTCGAATTACTTCACAACAACAACACTCATCACAAAAGCACATAAGGGTGATTACAATGATACAACTCGCCATTCTTGGTATCGTTGCTGCAGTGATCGCTGTACTGGCAGCAAGCTGGAATGGAGGTAAAAATCCCTCCAATCCTAAACCGCCAACTCCCAACAACCCTAACCCACCTACCACTCCCAATAATCCCAACAATCCACAACCTTCTCCAACAGCACCCGATACTTTGATTAGCAATCCGCCCCTATTGCAAAAAAATTCCAAGGGCACCCATGAACTGATCGTCGCTTATAAAACCGGCAAGATTTACAATCCGAGAAATAGTACCTGGGATCAACTGTTCGTCAGAGGTTATCTCACTAATGCCAGCTTGTTTAACAAGAAAAAAGCTGGAGAGTCTGTTGAAGACCTTTTAATTGGTCCGCAGATCCGGGTCAAACAAGGTGAAACCCTGAAAATTAACCTCAATAACCAGCTTCCACCTGAACAGAAATCCACCTGCCCAGACAAAGTGGATAATGTGAATGATCCACATTGCTTTAATACCACCAACCTGCATACTCATGGCTTCTGGGTAAGCCCTCAAGGCAATAGTGATAATGTTTTCCTGAAATTTAAACCTCAGGAAAAATTTGACTATCAGTACAAAATGGAGCCGAATCATCCGGCAGGAACCTACTGGTATCACGCTCATCTGCATGGCTCAACGGCTATTCAGGTATCGAGTGGTATGGCAGGCCCATTAATTGTAGAAGGCTCAAGAACACCAAAAGTGAAAAATGGCAAAGTCACTGAAACAGGCGATATGGACATTTTATGGAAAGAAAAAAATAGCTATCCAAATGAAAACATCCTGCTATTCCAGCAAATTCAATATCGATGCTCTAACCCTGACCCGGATGTAAAATTTGACCCTCCCAACAATTGCGAAGGTAAAGGCTTAGGATTACTTGAAGATTATACAGATATCGCTAATCCTGGCTCTTGGGCCGGCCAGAACTTTTATACGTCTATCAATGGTAAAGTTTTAGGGGAGATCAAAGTTAAACAGAATGCTTTTAATCGCTGGCGCATGATTCATGGTGGTGTACGCGACACCATTGGTTTGATTATTAAAGAACTGCCAAACTCCAGTAAATTTAGCGCCGCAGACACCCTTAAAGCCTGTCTGGCATATCAGGAAGCAGATCTAAAAGAGTTTAATGAGAGTTTAAAAAGCTTACCTGTTTATACGATTGCTCAAGATGGTTTGACCATGACTCAGGTACAGCGCAGAACACTGTCTGTGTTCCAGCCTGGTTATCGTCATGATGCAATGGTTACCTTCCCAACCACCAATAAATACTGTATTTATGACTCCAAATTAAATATTGAGGATGAAGTGAATGCACCGATCCCAACGGGTCAAATTACTCCTCAACTAGCTCCAAACCACCCTTTCAATGCCCAACTACTGGGATGGGTCAATGTACAGGCAAGCAAAACAAAAGCGCAGACTCCTGCCCAGTTCCTGCAAGAGCGCGCGAAAAAAATTGGTTTAAGCAAAGAGATTCAGACTCAGTTATCCAAACTTGATCTTACTGCCTTTACCGATCATCCATCCCTAATGACTCCTGCAATTGACAAGCTGGTCGCTTCCAGACCAAAACAGTACAGTAAATTTGAACTGGCTTTCGCAAATGGTCTTAAATTTGGCTTCCGCCATAAAGAAGATGGTGACTTACTCAGTTTTGGAGATGCATTTGATGGCGAAGGATCAGTCGGTCGGACACATGCCAAAGATCCGGATCGTGAATATGTACGTCAGTTACAAATTGGGCAGACGGATGAATGGGAACTGACGACCGAAGCTTTTGGTGGCCATCCTTTCCATATTCATGTTAATCCATTCCAGATTGTTAAAATCTTAAAAACTGTCACTGGTCCTAATGGCGAATCTAAAGAAGTTGATGTGAGTGAATTAGCGCCTGATGATAATGACACAGATGATGTGCAATATCGTGGCATGAAAGGACAATTCAAAGATACCCTGTTTATCAAAGCAAACTATAAATTTATTCTTCGCAGTCATTACAAGAAATTTGAAGGTGATTTTGTACAGCACTGTCATATCCTCGATCATGAAGATCAGGGCATGATGGAAACGGTACGGGTCTGTGGAGGCAAATTCCCTTGTGATTCACCTCTGCCAACCTCGTCGCATCATCACTAATTAGACACTCCTGAAAAGGCCAATGATCCCGATTGTTGGCTTTTTTGTTTGCCTCTATTAAATGCTTGCTGCACAATAGTTTGATTGATTTTTAGTATTCAAACTGAGGCTGATCATGGCAACATCTCCTGCTTTTACCTTATTTACGCTGAATGGAGTAGATGCGCAAAAATTCCTTCAGGGTCAAGTTACTTTAAATGTCGAAACTCTGGCTGAAAACCTGACTCGCTATACAGCGATCTGTAGCTTGAAAGGACGTATCCAGTTTGGTATCTGGTTGAAAAAAATTAATCCGGAAAGCTTTGAAATTGTCAGCCCTGAAGATCAGGCAGCAGAACTGGCCAGCCATATTAAAAAGTTTGGTGCATTTTCAAAAATGAAACTGGAACAGGTTGGCCCGGTTTATCCAGTTATTAATGATATCCAGACTGATTTTGTTGAAACTGAAACGGATATTACCCTTTGGCAACAGCAAGCTATTGCTTCAGGTCAGGCTTGGATTCAAGCAACTACTGCGACCCTGTTCCAGCCACAGGAATTGCGTCTTCATCAACGTGAAGGCATTCACTATGACAAAGGCTGTTATCTGGGTCAGGAAGTGATTGCTCGCTTATGGTTCAAAGCCAAGCCAAAACACTGGTTGCATTTGATTCAAGGTACAGGTGAAGCACCTGCTGTTGCGACCAAGCTGCACAATGACGTCGAAGTGGTCAATAGCATTGGTACAGATGAGGGTTATCAGGCTTTGGTAGTTGCCAAACCTGAAGCATTGGCTGAGCTGGATGTACAAGTTCTGGAATTGCCTGAAGCTTTAAGTGGTGATGTGGCACGTCCACAATAATAACCTGTTATCTTGATGCAAAAGCCAGAATTCAATTCTGGCTTTTTTATTTTTATTAGGCTAAACAATTAAATAGACAAAGATTGACTGAATAAAACACACCTTAAACCGAGCACGCTTTTATTGATTCATCTCCTATATGATTCTCAAATAATTTGTAATTAGTCACATATTCAGTATTTACAAAGCCTGAAATCGTCTTATGATGTAGATGAAAACGACAAAAATCGCACCATGGAATTAGGTGTTAGAAAAATTAAGGTTATCGGAACAATGAAAAAATTAGTACTTGCTGCAATTCTTGCAGTGTCCAGCCAATTTGCCCTAGCAAACACTTCAAATGCCCCAGTTGACCCTCAATTTGCCAAAATTGAAGAGATGGTGAATGCCATGAATTTCAAGGGTGCCTACGATGCTTTAAGCAAACTGGCCAGCCAGGGAAATGCACAGGCTATCTATAACCTAGGCTATTTAACGCAAACTGGCCAAGGCACTGCCAAGGACGAAAAAAAGGCTATTCAGCTATATGAACAGGCTGCCAGCAAAGGTTATCCGGTGGCCAACTATGTACTGGGCAAGAATTATACCGGTGGTACTTTAGGCCTTAAGCAGGATTTGGGCAAAGCCAAACAATACCTGGAACGTGCATCGGCAGCCAATTTCGATGAAGCAACCGTAGATCTAGCTATACTTTTATTTGCTGAAGGTACAACAGCTTCTGACCAGCAGGCTTTGAAAAAATTACAGCCTCTGATTAGCAAGGGTAATATGCCGGCCATTCATGCCAAAGCCTTATATGACATCAGCAACGGCTTTAAAACCAAGAATGAAAAGCCCATCCAGCAAGGCTTGAGCAGTATTCAGGATCTGGCGAAAAAAGGCTATATCCCCGCCCTCATGGCGATTGGCAATATGTTTGCCAACGGTAGTATTGTTCCGCAAAACCTGCCTGAAGCGAAAAAGATCTTTGCGGCCCTGGCACAGGAAAATATTCCTAAGGCCAGAGAATCTCTAGCAGCAGTGGATAAAATGATTGCTGAACAGAAAAAAGCACCTGCCAAAAAAAGTTGATCAGACTTAATCAAAATAAAAAAGCTCCTATTGGAGCTTTTTTATGGGATATAGATTTGTAAGTCAGCTTGTTTAACTCCACCACAAAGTAATAAGTCCACTGGCAACCACAAAACCTGCGATAGTACTCATCAATAAAGGGGTTAAGGTTCGCTCATTGAGGCCGTATGCTTGTCCTAACATACCGAAAATCGTTGGCATAGGCAGTGCTGCAATCAAAGTCCCAGCATAGATCATTTCCTGACTCAGGTGAGTCAGTCGACTAAGACCTAGATACATCAGGATCGGCATCAGGATATTGCTGGAAAATACCAAATAGAAACTTTGCAGATTCACATATTTCAGGCTCATGCCCACGATTCCGCCACCAATCGCAAACAGCGCCAAAGGTGAGGCAGTCTGTCCAATCATGGCAAAGACCTGGTCCAGATAAATTGGCAAGCGAATTTCAAAAATCGCACAGGCCATACCCAGCATCACCCCCATAAATAAAGGGTTCTTGAACAGCATGAGAATGGTACTTTTCACAAGACTACCCAGATTGGCTTGATGTTGGGTACCGAGTGCAGCCAGGATCAACACCATCGGAATCAGGATCATGCTTTCAATGATGACCACCAGAGAGGTATAGGTCATTGCATGCTGTCCCACCAATAAAGTGAGTACTGCTGTACCGATCAATCCGGTATTGGACATTGCTGCCCCTAAGGACAGAACAGCACTATGCGAGGAGGTATTCCGGAACTGACGGTGCATCAGCCAGAAGCTGAAACCATAAAGTAATAAAGTGACAGAGGTATAGACCGCAAAGTATTCAAAATACCAGATTTCATGCAGATCTTTAGAGGCTAAAAACTGGAAGAACAGTAACGGTAAGGCCACTTTGATGACAAAGGCCCCTACCATTTCGACCTGTTCTTTTTTTAGAATTTGACATTTCACACTCAGGTAACCTAGTGCCAATAATAAAAATATGGGCACAATTACCGCAATAATCATATGAAATGTCCTGTTGTTTGAGATGCGTTATTATAAGCCTTTCTAAGAAAAAATAGCCTTAAAACGATTCAAACAACTGATTTAAGCCATGCGGTGCAGAACGTAAATATTGTGGAGAAATTGCTATTTTTTCATCCAGCGTTACTGCGGCATGCCAAGGCCAGCGTGGATCATAAAGCAAGGCACGTGCAATCGCGATCGCATCAGCCTGTTTATACTCCAGTATGCCTTCTGCCTGCTGTGCATCGGTAATCAAACCCACAGCAATGACTGGAATATTCACGTCCTTTTTAATCGCTTCAGCAAAAGGGACCTGATAATTCGGATGCACATCAATTTTCTGATCTACATGTAAACCTGCACTCGAAACGTGAATATAGACTGCACCCAGTTTCTCCAGTTCTTTGGATAGTTCGACTGAAGATTCTACATCCCAACTTTCTACGCCATCCATCCAGTCCGTTGCTGAGATACGAACACCAATTGGAAAACCTTCTGGTACGGCGGCTTTTATTGCTTCAAATACTTCAAGCGTCAGACGAATACGGTTTTCAAATGAACCGCCATATTGATCCTGACGATGATTCGATAACGGTGACATGAACTGATGCAGTAAATAACCATGTGCTGCATGTAGTTCAATCAGTTCAAAGCCAGCTTCAACCGCCCGCTTTGCACTGGCTGCAAAATCCTGAATTACTTGCTGGATTTCATCAACACTTAAAGACTTAGGTGGATGTTCATGAGTCTGGAAAGGAATATCACTGGCAGAGACAGTTTGCCAACCGAGTGAATGATCTGGGGCGAACTGCCCTTTGCCACCCCAAGGTTTATCTGTAGAAGCTTTACGGCCTGCATGTGCGAGTTGAATTGCAAAAGGCATAGGAGAAATTGACTTGACCTTTTGCAATAAGGTTTTGATCTGGCTGGCCTGCTGGTCATTCCAAAGCCCTAAATCGGCATAACTGATGCGCCCTTCAGGCTGTACAGCGGTGGCTTCCACAATGCAAAGACCTGCACTGGATAAGGCATAATTGGCCCATTGTTGTTCATGCCAGTAAGTGATTTCACCTTGCTCGGTTGCAGAGTACTGACACATCGGGGCAATCACAATTTTATTTTTAAGTTGCAATGATCCAAACTGAACCGGCTGAAATAGTAGTGACACGCGGTATTCCCTCTTTTTGTGAAGTGGCTTTTCAGAACTTTTTACCAAAAAATAAAAAACAGGCTCTGATGAGCCTGTTTATTTATAACGTGATTAAATTCTTTTTAGAAGATCACTCGTGTAGTCAAACCTAACACCAATGCATTATCCACTTGATTGCTAGATCCCGGATTTATAACGTATTGCAGGTTTGGACGTAGCATCAGCCATTTTGTTGCGTTATAGCTGTAGTTGAGTTCGATATTGTATTCGGCACTCGCATCATAAATTGGACGTGAATCTGCAAAGCGGTCATTTACATGTACACGGTTAACCGCTAAACCCAATATATCATTCGGCTGGCTATCCACCAGACCAATATATTTCAGACCCAACTGTTGTGAATTATCTACTTTATTGGTATCACGATCATGCCAGGTAAAGTTAGCGAATGAGTGTAAACCCTGACGGTCATTACCCGTTGAAGTCAATTGCTGCTCTACAGCTAACCAGCCCGCAAAGGTGCGGTTTTTTCCTTCACCTGTCGCAACATCTTTCTGGTTGGCAACATCATCAGCAGTGTTATACATACCGCCTACACGATAGCTGCCAGGCAAACCATTTACTAATGATTTTGGTGTCCAGATCACTTCTGCAGGAATCGTCACGCCATCAGCATTGTCGGTATCCAGACTCCAGCCCTGACCTTCGGCTTTGGCATTACCATTATCTGGATTAAATTCATAAACACCGACTTGTACAGCAACTTCAGGATTTAACTGCTGTTTTACACGTGCACCCCATTGTGCGACTGGGGTATTCATCCAGATATTGCCCTGCCATTTACCCATCTGCGCAGCACAAAATGCTGTACTGGCAAAATCACAGGCCATCACATTAAAGTCCATACCGAGACCCAGACGACCAGCTTTAATGCTCAGTCCTTGATCCTTATAGTTCTTTTCAATTGAAAGTTCGGTTAAACGGCTGTCCTGGTTACCACGGCCAAATGTCCCTTGAACATTGGCCCATTGAGCTGCATCACCTTGTAAATCACGTACCGATGTACTTTGACCCTGACGCGCAGTCGCCACTGCACGAACAGTTACGCCATCCCAGCCAGCCAGTTTTTCCATGTCTAACTGTGTACCCAACCATAACTGTGCAGAAGTTAGAGGATCAGCCCCTTCATTACGTCCGCCATCAGCCAGATACGCTGTATCTGTCAGTAAGTTTGCTTCAAACTTGATGCCTTGTTGAGCAAGTTCAGTACGTTTTCCATTCCAGTCGCCTAATAGGTACTGTCCTTGAGGATCAAATGCAGATTCAGCCTGAGCAGAGGTCATGGCTGCCATCAATGGCAATAAAGCTAGACTTAACTTTTTCATATAAAACCTAAACATATGGAGAGAGTAAAGGCAGCCTGATGCATGCCCTGTATGACTTGATACAGAACGTTACATAACTTTTCACTTAAAAACGCAGCATTTTTTTTATTATTGGTAAAACTTTAAGTTATAAGAAAATATATTTTATATAACAATAAATTCTATAGAATTTATATTTTTCAGTAAGTTAAATACTAAAAATCAAACAATATACTTCCTATTTTTATTATTTGGATCTGAAACCATCTCAATATTAAAGTTTATTTTTTAACCAATTTTTAAAATATTTTTGAATGTCCTGCTTATAACTTCTATTCAAACAGGACTTGCATTCAGACTTAAAACGCCCAATATTAGCCTCATGATATTAGCTGCTAAGTGTTATGCCTGAATTACCCGAAGTTGAAACCACCAAAACCAGCCTCCTTCCCCTTCTTAATCAGCAAGTGCTAAAAGTTGAAGTGCGTCAGCCTAGTTTACGTTGGCCGATTCCTGATGATCTCGCGCGTCTGCAAGGACAGCGCCTGATTCAGCTTACGCGTCGTTCCAAATATATTCTGGCGCAATTTGAACAGGATACGATGCTCTGGCATCTGGGTATGTCAGGCAGCTTTCGCTTGTGTGAAGCCAATGAAGAATTGCGCAAGCATGATCATCTGATTATCCAGTTTGAAGAGATCCAGCTGCGTTACCATGATCCGCGCCGTTTCGGCTGTATTCTCTGGTTAGACGCTCAATCACAAAGCAAACTGATTGATACGCTTGGGCCGGAGCCATTAAGCGATGCTTTTAATGCCGAATATCTATTTGAAAAACTAAAAAATAAAAACGTTGGCACCAAAGTTGCAATTATGGATAACCATTTCGTGGTCGGCGTAGGCAATATCTATGCAACTGAAAGCCTGTTCAATATGGGTATTCATCCAGCCCAGCCAGCCTCAAGTTTGAGTTTCGAACAGATTGAAAAACTGGTGGTTGAGATCAAGCGTATTTTAAAACAGGCGATTGACTTAGGTGGTTCTACCTTACGCGACTACACCAATGCTATGGGAGAAAATGGTTATTTCCAGCAGACGCTGTTGGCTTATGGCCGTGCAGGAGAAATGTGCGTGAACTGCGAAACGACACTGGAAAATATCAAGCTCGGCCAGCGCGCATCCGTCTATTGTCCTGAATGCCAGCCGCTAAAAAAGGTAAAGCTTTCACCTAAGCGTGTGGCTGCTGTACGAGGTAAGAAATCATGAAGACTGCGATTGTCCGTCATATTCTGGTGAAGGATAAAGATACGGCTGAACAGCTTAAGAAGAAGATTCTGGCAGGTGCAGATTTTTCCAAGATTGCCAAACAATACTCAATCTGTAACTCTGCCAAACGTGGTGGTGAACTCGGTGAAGTAAAAAAAGGCCAACTCGTTCCAGTGATTGATAAACTGGTCTTTACTGCTGCAGAACATGTTCTGCATGGCCCAGTCAAAAGTCAGTTCGGTTTTCATTTGGTCGAAATTAAGTTTCGGATGGATTTTTAATTCCTTTAGGGTTCCCTCTCCTCTCAGGAGAGGGTTAGGGAGAGGCCAGAAAATAAAAAAACGGCGCTTATACGCCGTTTTTTTATTTATCCCTAAAGCTTAAGCTTCCGGACGTTTTTTTAGCTCATCACGGATTTCACGTAACAATGCAATATCTTCCGGAGTCGCTTCAGGTTCAGGCGCTGCTTCTTCTGCTTTATCACGGCGCAGTTTGTTCATCAGTTTCACCAACCAGAATACAACCCATGCCAATAACAGGAAGTTAATGAGAATGGTCAAGAAATTACCATAAGCAAAGACATTCAGACCGGCTGCCTGTGCTTCAGCCAGATTGGTCACATTATTTGGATTATCGCCTAACACGACAAACCAGTTAGAGTAATCAACATCACCACCCAAGATCCAGCTCACGACAGGCATGATGATGTCTTTCACCATAGAATCGATAATTTTACCGAAAGCACCGCCAATGATCACACCCACTGCGAGATCCATGACATTGCCTTTTACCGCAAATTCTTTAAATTCTTGAATAATGCTCATAAAGTCACCAGTATTTTTATGCAATTTTGTGATGGATTATACATTAGTTAGGGATTTCTATTTAAAACTAATTTATTAAGTGTATGTAATTTCTACCCAATAAAAAAGCCGCTGAACTGATTCAGCGGCTTTTTTCGTACCAGTGACCGGTCTTATTTAGAACGGTTACGTTTACGTTCGTTTTCAGTCAGGTAACGCTTACGGATACGGATTGACTTAGGTGTTACTTCAACTAGCTCGTCATCTTCAATGAATTCAAGCGCTTGTTCTAGCGTGTATTCAAGGTTTGGAACAAGAGTCAATGCTTCATCAGTACCAGACGCACGTACGTTAGTTAACTGTTTCGCTTTAGTTGGGTTAACAACCATATCGTCAGAACGTGAGTTAATACCTACGATCATACCTTCATAAACTTCTAACTGTGGTTTAGCAAACAGACGACCACGGTCTTGAAGTGTGAACAGTGCATAGCCCAGGCAAGTACCTTGAACCATAGAAATCAGTACACCGTTTTGACGTTTCGCAACAGTACCTTGTTTAGCAGGACCGTAGTGCGAGAAGCTTGAAGTCATGATACCAGTACCAGAAGTCATGGTCATGAATTCAGAACGGAAACCGATCAAGCCACGTGAAGGAACAGTTGCTTCAATACGGATACGGCCTTTACCGTCAACTTCCATATTGGTCATTTCGCCTTTACGGTGACCCATTTGTTCCATTACAGAACCTTGGTGCTGTTCTTCAACGTCAAACGTTACGTTTTCGTACGGTTCTTGCATTTGACCGTCGATTTCTTTCATGATCACTTGCGGACGTGATACACCAAGTTCGAAGCCTTCACGACGCATGTTTTCGATCAGTACAGAAAGGTGAAGCTCACCACGACCAGATACTTTGAAACGGTCAGGACTGTCAGTATCTTCAACACGAAGTGCTACGTTGTGGATCAATTCGCGGTCAAGACGCTCGCGGATATTACGTGAAGTTACGAATTTACCTTCTTTACCAGCGAACGGAGAGTTGTTCACCTGGAAAGTCATAGACACAGTCGGTTCATCTACAGAAAGTGCTGGAAGCGCTTCAACATTTTTAGGATCACAGATCGTATCTGAAATGTTCAGTGCATCAATACCAGTTACACAAACGATATCACCTGCAGAAGCTTCTTCAATGTCAACACGTTCTAGACCATGGTAACCCATGATTTTCAAGATACGGCCGTTACGGGTTTTGCCTTCTTTGTCGATCACAGTCACAGGAGTGTTTAATTTCACTGAACCACGCTGGATACGACCAACACCGATTACACCTACGAAGCTGTTATAGTCCAAAGATGAAATTTGCATCTGGAATGGACCGTCAACGTCAACTGCTGGTGGCTCAACGATGTCTACGATTGTTTGGAACAATGGAGTCATGTCGTCAGCAAGTTCTTCTGGAGAAGGACCAGCAACACCACGAAGACCAGAAGCATAAACTACTGGGAAGTCTAACTGTTCGTCAGTACCGCCAAGGTTGTCGAACAGGTCGAATACTTGGTCGATTACCCAGTCTGGACGCGCACTTGGTTTATCAACTTTATTGATAATTACGATTGGTTTCAAACCACGCGCGAACGCTTTTTGCGTTACGAAACGGGTTTGTGGCATAGGACCTTCTTGTGAATCTACAAGAAGCAGTACGCAGTCAACCATCGACATTACACGTTCAACTTCACCACCAAAGTCGGCGTGTCCCGGGGTGTCCACGATGTTAATACGGTATTCTGTATCTGTACGTTTATCTAACCACTTGATTGCAGTGTTTTTTGCAAGAATGGTAATACCACGTTCAGATTCTAACGCGTTCGAATCCATGACACGCTCGATCTCACCCGCGCGATCACCGAGAGCACCTGATTGTTGCAAAAGTTTGTCTACAAGAGTGGTTTTACCATGGTCGACGTGCGCGATAATGGCAATGTTACGGAGAGTTTTAATATCTGACATGTAAATTCGATACGTTTTAAATTTGAGGGCAAATTATACAGAAAAATACAAACTTTTGACAGTGACTGTTTGTAGAGAGCGTCAATTTTTTTTCCAATTACTTTTGTAATGACGTGTAACTCGATTAGAATAGCGCCACCCAGCCTTAATTTGCATTGACACATGTCTGATTTTAATCAATCTCCTCTTTCTAAAGATCAACTTGACCTTGTCTACGGCCTTGAAGATCGTCCTAAACCGTTTATCGCATTTTTAGCCGCATTCCAGCATTTATTGGCCATTATTGTCCCAATTGTAACGCCAGGTTTACTGATCTGTCTGGCATTGGGTGTGTCTAAAGAAGACACCAACATGATCTTGTCCATGTCTTTGGTGATCTCTGGTATCGCAACTTTCTTACAATCCAAGAAAGTGGGTCCCTTTGGCGCAGGCTTGCTGATTGTTCAGGGTACAAGTTTTAACTTTATTGGCCCAATCATCGGGATCGGTTCAGCGATGGTCGCTGCAGGCACACCGGTAGAAGCGGTGATGGCTTCGATCTTTGGTGTAGTGATTGCAGGTTCATTTATTGAAATGGGCGTGTCACGCATTTTGCCATGGGTGAAGAAACTCATTACTCCACTAGTAACGGGTATTGTAGTTCTATTGATTGGTTTAACCTTGATTAAAGAAGGTCTGATCAGCATGGGTGGTGGTTATCAAGCCATGGGTGACAAAACTTTCGCCAATGCAGATAACCTGATCATGTCATGTACCGTTCTGGCATTAATTATTTTACTGAACCGTGTGCGTATTACCTGGGTAAAAAGCTCAGCAATTCTGATTGCACTGGTTGTGGGTTATATCCTTGCCGGCTTTATGGGTCATCTCAACTTTGATGGTTTAAAAGATGCACCTCTGGTTCAGATTCCTACCCCAATGCATTTTGGTTTAAGCTTCTCATGGAGCTTATTCATTCCAATGGCATTCATTTACCTGGTGACTTCACTAGAAGCCATTGGTGATATTACCGCAACATCAAAATTATCGAATCAGCCAGTGGATGGTCAAACCTGGATGAATCGCATTAAAGGTGGTGTGTTAGTGAATGGTGCTAACTCTCTGCTTGCAGGCTTATTTAATACCTTCCCAAGTTCAGTTTTCGCACAAAATAATGGTGTGATTCAATTGACTGGTGTAGCTAGCCGTTATGTTGGGATATGGATCGCAGCACTCCTTGTGATTCTAGGTCTACTGCCTGCTGTTGCAGGTGTGATCCAAGCCGTTCCTCAAGCTGTGCTTGGTGGCGCAGTGATGGTGATGTTTGGTGCAGTCGCTGCATCTGGGATTAATATCCTGTCTGGTATTCACTTAGACCGTCGTGCCCTGCTGATCATTGCAATCTCGCTTGCACTCGGCTTAGGCGTTGCACAGGTACCTCAGATTCTGGAACATCTTCCTGAATTATTCCGTAACATCTTTAGTTCCGGTGTTGCGACAGGCGGTATTGCAGCCCTCATATTGAATATTGTACTTCCTGAAGTAAAGAAGTAATTTCATGTCCAAAGAACACTGTCTGAGTTGGACTCGGACAGTGTTTTTTCTATTGGAGAAAGATCTATGGATCCTAAAAGCGAAGTTTTATTAAGACAATATGATTATTTGTCTGGTCGCGTATTGCTGGTAAATGCCCCGACCGATGAGCTTCTTGCTGAATGTGGTGAATCTATCCAGCCCTTTGTTTGGACATGGAATTATAATGATTTTCAATATTTCCAGTCACAGCAGGCTCAGGTTCATTTCGGCGCAGAATTTCCTGATCAGGAATTTGATCAGGCAGTTATTTTCGTACCTAAATCAAAAGAATTATTGAATTATCTGATTCACAATATTGCAGCCCGATTAAAACAAGGCAGCAGTGTCTTTCTTGTGGGTGAAAAGAAAGGTGGCGTAGAGCGTGCGGCAAAGCAGCTACAGGCTTATGGTAAACTCATCAAGCTCGACAGCGCACGACATTGCCAATTGTGGCAATTGACTCTAGACTGCACGGTCGAAGCAAAAGCGTTGGCAGATTGGGCACAGACCTATACAGTGGCCACACCAAAAGGTGATTTGCAGATTTGTGCACTTCCAGGTGTATTCAGTCAGGATCATCTGGATGTAGGAACAGCGGTGTTCTTACCCTATTTATCTCAGGTGACCTCAGGCAAGATTGCCGACTTTGGCTGTGGTGCAGGCGTGATCAGTGCTTATTTAGCCAAACTGAATCCTGAGAACCGTATTTTTGCTCTGGACGTGGATGCCTTTGCCTTGGCTTCTACTCAAATGACATTTGAGAAAAATCAGCTCAGTCCTCAGCAGCTGGAAATTAAAGCTGTGTCAGGTATTGAAGATGCACCGCTCTTTTTACATGCCATTGTCAGCAATCCTCCTTTCCATCAGGGAATCCAGACCAATTATGCGGCCAGCGAAACTTTATGCAAGGCTTCGCGTCGTCATCTCAAGTCTGGCGGTGAATTATGGATTGTGGCAAACCGTTTCTTAAATTATCCAATTTTAATTGAACAAAGTTTTGGCCAATGTACAGTCAAAACTGATCAACAAGGTTTTAAAGTGCTCTTCGCCAGCACTCAAAAAAATGCTAAGGAATCATGATGAGCGAAACTCAGAACAGCGTGCAGCTGCAGCGTAAGCTTGGTGCTCGTCATCTCAATATGATCGCGATTGGCGGGTCTATCGGTACAGGTTTATTCCTGGCCTCAGGTGCGACTATTGCCAGCGCAGGCCCGGGTGGCGCACTTCTCGCCTATGCCCTGATTGGCGTAATGATTTATTTCTTGATGACCAGTCTGGGAGAACTTGCGACTCATAATCCGACCTCGGGCGCATTCTTTACCTACGGTACCAAATATGTCGAAGGTGGTTTCGGTTTCGCTTTAGGCTGGAACTACTGGTACAACTGGGCGATTACCGTTGCCTTTGAACTGGTTGCCGTACAGTTCATTATGAAATTCTGGTTCCCTGATATTCCGGGCTTTTACTGGAGTGCGATCTTCCTCGCTGTGATCTTTGGGATTAACGCTCTCACAGTAAAAGGTTTTGGTGAATCAGAATTCTTCTTCTCATTAGTGAAAGTTTTGGCAATTATTGCCTTTATCATCATCGGGATCTGGATGATTGCCAAGATCATGCTCACACCGGGTGTTTCGGCATTTGCAAACTGGAGCGTAGGTGAAGCGCCTTTTGTAGGCGGTTTCCAGGCCTTGATTGGTGTTGCCATGATTGCCGGATTCTCGTTCCAGGGTACCGAGATGGTTGGTGTAGCGGCTGGTGAATCTAAAGATCCGCAAAAAACCATTCCAGTCGCGATCAAGCAAATCTTCTGGCGAATCTTGCTGTTCTATATCGTATGTATTTTCATTATCGGTACATTGGTTGCTTATAATGATCCGCGTCTCTTACAGGCAGCTGCAACTGAAGATATTGCCCTTTCTCCATTCACTTTATTGTATGAGAAAGCAGGTTTTGCTTTTGCAGCCAGTATGATGAATGCGGTAATTCTGACTGCGATTCTGTCTGCAGGTAACTCAGGCATGTATTCTTCGACCCGTATGCTGTTCGATATGGCACGTAAAGGCAGTGCGCCTAAACTGTTTGCCCATCTGGATCCACGTGGTGTACCGATGAATGCCCTGTATGCGACAACGGCGATTGCGGCGCTATGCTTCTTGACCACATTCTTTGGCGAGCAGGAAGTCTTTAACTGGCTGCTGAATATGTCAGGTATGTGTGGCTTCATTGTCTGGTTAGGGATTGCGATCTCACATTACCGCTTCCGTAAAGGTTATCTGGCTCAAGGCTATCAACTTGAAGGTCTAGCCTATAGAGCTAAATTCTTCCCGTTCGCGCCTTGGTTTGCCTTCGTCCTTTGTTCAATTGTTGTTCTAGGTCAAAATTATCAAGCTGTCCTAGATGGTGAGTGGTTGGCTGTCCTTTCTACTTATATCGGTATTTTATTATTCCTGGTGATCTGGCTAGGTTATAAGTGGAAATATAAAACCAAACTGGTTTCCTATCAGGAGATGGATGTTCGACCGATGAATATTGAAAAAGACTAAGTTCTCACCTTTATTAAAAAAGCAGCTCAAGTAGCTGCTTTTTTATATTCTGAAATCAGCTATGACGCATGACAAAATTACGGTCATCAATCACGATGACTTGCTGACAAATACCTTTTACTCGACGCTGCTGTTCGAAAACTTCTTTAGACATAGCATTAAAACTATCAAAGAAACTGATTTCTTTTTCATTGATTTCATAAATTAATGAATGGTTCCCTACCCCTTCCAGCGTATCGTAGAACACGATTACAAAACGGCCTTTATCTACTGATTTTTGAATATCTGTATAAGAAAGTGGATATTCATGAACAGACACTTTGAGTTCTTGTGCTTTTTGATAAAACTGGATTTCAAGCGGCTGTTTATCGGGATCAGTTTCTGTAAAAAATTCAACATCAAGCCCTAGTGTTTTAAGTGCAACAGCGAGTGCAATACTTGAAGCTCCCATCTCATCATTATACTGTGTCAATTGCACTAGATCAGGAATATGCAGATCCATTCCATAATGATGAAAGATCATCCAGATTGCATATATACCACTATTAGCTTCCAGACTTTGTAAGTCTTGAGGGAGTTCTATACTCATGCTTTAACTCCAAATCAGTTTCGAGCAGCAAGTGTATGCAAAAAACAGCCATAAAAAAAGCGACTCAAAGAGTCGCTTTTTTTTAATCACTGTTCAATAACGAATTATTGAGCAGCTGGTTGTTCAGCTAGAACAGTACGGCTACCAGTGATTGTCGCGAATACACGACGGTTCATAGCACGACCTTCTTTAGTGTTGTTGTCAGCAATCGGTTGATCCCAAGCGAAACCTTGAGTAGACAAACGAGATGCATCTACGTTGTATTCGTTAACAAGTGCAGATTTAACAGAGTTAGCACGAGCTAGAGATAAACGTTCGTTCAATGCACGTGGACCAGTGCTGTCTGTGTGACCTTCGATACGAGCAGTTGCGTTTGGATATTCAACTAGCTTCTCAGCAACTTTCGCGATTTCTGGTTTGTATTGGTCTTTGATGTTTGATTTATTCGTATCAAAGAACACGCGAAGTTCCATGTTCAGGTCTTCAGTCAACTCTTGTGGAGCTGGAGCTACTGGAGCTACTGGCTCAACTGGAGCAACTTCTACAACGTCAGCAGCTGGTTTCAAACGGCCACCTAGAACTACGTTAAGACCAGCAAGTGCTGTATAGTTCCAGAATTTTTCGTCAAAGTGGTAAGTACCACGAGCTTCAGTACGTAGAGCTAAAGCATCGTTGATGTGCCAGAATGCACCGATACCAGCATTACCTAGTGTACCTTCTTCTTCAAAACCACGACCAGTACGACCTAAAGCAGTTTCTGAAGCACCGTCAAACTCATATTTGTAGTGACCAGCACCTAACAATGCATATGGCTTGATTTTGCTGTCATAGTTGCCAGTAAATACGTCAGAAGTTGCATAGAAATTACCTGCAATGTTCTGGCCTTTGTATTCAGCACCTGGTAGATCTCGCATATCGCCTTTAACTTGGCTATATTCAGCTTCAAAACCTAACCATGGAGTTAGTTCAACACCAATTGCAGCACCAACAAATAGATCATCTTCCATTTCACCAGAAGTTGTTAGTTCGCCATCATCACCGCCATTGTTGTGTTGGGTGTCTTGCCAAGTATAACCTAACATTAATGGAGTAACAGTTACGCCTGCGTTTGCAGCAGCAAAAGGAGCAGCTACAAGCATTGCTAAAGCAATACGACTCATTTTCATGGATTTATCCTCCAGAGATAACAATTGTTGTTCAAGCTCAAGCCTTCTAATAGGCCATTCTGAGATAGGCTTTTTTTACCCCAGTGTTATTTTTAAGCTATTCACTGCGCATCATACAAACACTTTATTATTTTTCCAAGTGCTTGATTAATCTAATCAAGTAAATTATTGACAAAATTACTTACAATTTCCGTTGTAATTCAGTAATTTTTTACTCAATTTTTTGTTGTGAATCGCCTATTGTCATTGCCAATTTATTTTTAAGCGCCTTTTTGAATTTTGAGTAAGGCATTGCTTACTCGCTCAATTAAGCATAAAAAACGCACAATTAATAGCATGTTTCAAATAAAAATAATATATAAATCAGGTAACTCTATGTATAAAAAGATAACAAGAGCGTTCACTATTGTTGAGTTAATTATCTGTATTGCCCTTATCGCAATTGTGGTCACAATTGCCTTGCCTTACTTTCATGATTATTTATCCAAGCAGGAAGCCAAAAATATTCCGATGAAACTTACAGCAACCAATCGTTATGCACGCAGCCAGGCAGCTGTGTTTCACCAGAATATTGTGATTTGTCCCAGTCAAGATTCATTAACCTGCCAAGCAAACCAATGGAATAAAAATTTGCTGGTATTTATTGATAAAAACCGTAATCGTCAAGTCGACAATGACGAACAAATTTTACACATTGAACAACTTAATCTTAAATACGGTAACTTGAGTTGGCGAGGTGCTTTAAGTATGCCGAACGTAACTTATCAAGCCCAGACGGCTTTACCAATTGGATCGAATGGCAGCTTTTATTATTGTTCTACTCACCTTTCGTCCCAGCAACGTATTGTCTTGAATAAAATGGGACATATCCGAATCGAACATATGGCTTCCTGTTAATAAAACCCTAGAGTCTATGATTTATCCAGATTAGGACTTTAATCCTGTACTTTTTTCAATATACTGCTTAGGTTCGAGAAAAAATGATCAAAACTTATAGGGAGATATAACAATGACTGACATCGTAATTGTCAATGGCGCACGTACAGCGATGGGCGGCTTTCAAGGCAGCTTGGCTAGCGTTACTGCACCTGAACTGGGTGCTGTCACCATCAAAGAAGCGATTGCTCGTTCAGGCTTGCAGCCAACCGATATTGAAGAAGTCATTATGGGTTGTGTACTCCCGGCAGGTTTAAAACAAGGTCCTGCTCGTCAAGCGATGCGTAAAGCGGGTCTGCCTGATTCTACAGGTGCCGTCACCATCAACAAATTATGTGGTTCAGGCATGAAAGCAGTTATGCAAGCGGCAGATATGATTAAGGCAGGTTCTGCAACTTATGTGGTTGCAGGTGGGATGGAATCCATGACCAATGCGCCATATGTATTGCCAAAAGCGCGTGGCGGTTTCCGTATGGGTCATGGTGAAATCAAGGACCATATGTTCCTGGATGGCCTGGAAGATGCCGAAACTGGTCGCCTGATGGGCTCATTTGCTCAAGATATGGCGAATACAAAAGGCTATACCCGTGAACAGATGGATGAGTTTGCGATCCGTTCACTGAAACGTGCTCAAACTGCAGTCAATGAAGGTTACTTCGCTGATGAAATCGTGCCAGTCACTGTTTCCACCCGTAAAGGTGATGTCGTAGTTGATAAGGACGAACAACCTTTCAATGCCAATATTGATAAGATTCCAACTCTTCGTCCTGCTTTTGCAAAAGACGGGACAATTACGGCAGCAAATGCCAGCTCAATTTCAGATGGTGCCTCTGCCCTTGTTCTGACTTCAAGCGACAATGCAGCAGCTAAAGGTTTAGCGCCTTTGGCTAAAATCATTGCTTATGCTTCAAACTCCCAGCATCCATCTGAATTCACGATTGCGCCAGTGGGTGCGATTCAGAAAGTTCTGGATAAAACTGGCTGGAAAGCTGAGGAAGTTGACCTTTGGGAAATCAATGAAGCGTTTGCTATGGTCACCATGTGCCCAATGGATGAGTTCAAGCTTGATCCTGAAAAAGTCAACATCAATGGTGGTGCATGTGCGCTCGGTCACCCGGTTGGTTCTACAGGTTCACGTATTATCCTGACCTTGATTCATGCATTGAAACGTACAGGCGGTAAACATGGTATCGCTGCGCTATGTATTGGCGGTGGTGAAGCAACTGCGGTCGCAATCGAACTGATCTAATTCTTTTATAATCAATTCGTAGAGAGGGCTTTTATAGCCCTCTTTTTATTTTATAAATATTTCATTTTTTTATTATCTATCCATAAAGTAAATTCTTTTAATTACATTTTCATAAAGCTTCTTTATCAATCAGATTCAATTCAGGGCGTAAATTAAAGGGATTCAGAATAAGAAAAGGAATCCTGCATGCGACTTAATCACTATCTCAATTTCCAGGGTGAAACCGAAGCTGCCTTTACCTTTTATCGTTCGGTATTTGGTGGCGAATTTTCCAGTCTAACCCGTTATGGAGATACGCCTGGACAGCAAGGAATTGATTTATCAGATGAAGAAAAAAATCTGATTTTGCATATCTCACTTCCAATTAATGAATACACAGAGCTCATGGGCTCTGATATCAATGACAAACTCTGTACTGAAAATACACCAGCATTTAGTAAGGGTACTAATCACTATATTGCGATTATTTTAAGTGCCAATGAACAGGATGAAGCCAAACGACTCTATGAAGCTTTATCGGTGAATGGTCAAATCGAAATGCCTTTAGAAAAAACCTTTTGGGGTGCGCTTTATAGTGCCTTTACGGATCAATTCGGAGTGCAATGGATGATTAACTGCCTACTTGAAGAACGTGCACCCTAAGATTTAAATATAAAAAAGCCTCCAGATGGAGGCTTTTTTAGTTGAAGGTGAATTAAGCCCCAGTTTGATAATTCGGCGTCGGTACTGCTGTAGAAGCTTGGTAAGGATTGGTAAAATCACCCAAACCTGCAGCGGCTTCCTGAATATCTTTACCTTCTTTAATGACAAAAGTATCGAAACCAGAACGCTTCATGTAGTTCAAGACATCTTTGAACACATCACCAGTCGCACGCAGCTCACCCTGGAAACCTTGACGGCGAAGCAATGCAGCAAATGAATAACCACGGCCATCATTAAAACCTGCAAACTCAATAAAAATAGCATCAAGTTGGTCTAGTGGGAATTCATTGGTTTCAGGTGAAGCATCAACCGTTAAGTACAATGCTTTTTTACCAGAAATATTGGCAATCTGGTCTAACTGCTCTACAGTCAGAACCACATCACCCTGTGGCAATACACCCTCTTCATCAATTAACTGGTAAGTGTTATCTGCAATTGTGCCATCTTTAGAGAGCACTTGTAGTGCGGTATTAAGCATATGCGCGCTCCTTGAATGGTTGAATGCCGACACGACGATAAGTATCGATAAACTCTTCACCGTCCTGACGCAAGTCAAGATAAGTATTCAGAATTTCTTCTACGATATCCGGCACCACTTCTGCAGCAAATGATGGCCCAAGAATGTCACCAATAGAGGCATCATGATCCGCATTACCACCTAAAGTGATCTGATAGAATTCAGCGCCTTTTTTATCTACACCCAGTATTCCGATGTTACCTACATGGTGATGACCACAGGCATTCATACAACCTGAAATGTTCAGGTCCAGTTTACCCAAGTTGTAAATGGTATCCAGATCATCAAAACGGCGTGAAATCGCTTCAGAAATTGGAATGGATTTAGCATTTGCTAATGAACAGAAGTCACCGCCTGGGCAGCAGATAATATCAGTCAAGAAACCGATATGTGCACGTGCCAGGTTATGCTGATCCAGCGTCTGCCACAATTCGAACAGGTCTTTTTGTGGTACATCTACCAGCGCAATATTTTGCTCGTGAGTCGTACGCAGTTCACCGAAGGTGTACTTGTCTGCAAGATCTGCAATCAGGTTCATTTCCTCAGTGGTCACATCACCCGGTGCAATGCCTGCACGTTTCAGTGAAATCGTGACAATACGATAACCTTTCACTTTATGGGCATTGGTATTGATGTTGAACCATTGCTTAAACTTCGGATACTGAGCAAACAGCTCTGTGAAGTCTTCATCTGCATAATCCTGGTAATCAAATGGAGTAAAGTTTTCATCCATTCTCGCCAGCGTTTCAGCATCAATCTTCAACGTTTTAACAGTATGTGCAAATTCGGCTTCAACTTTCTCAGCAAAGACTTCAGGCGTCAGAGCTTTTACCAAGATTTTGATACGCGCCTTATATTTGTTGTCGCGACGGCCGTGCAGGTTATAGACACGTAGTACTGCTTCAAGATAAGCAATCAGGTCTTCACGTGGTAGGAAGTCACGAATAAAACTACCAATTACTGGCGTACGGCCCAAGCCACCACCGACTTTAATTTTATAACCGATTTCTCCAGCTTCATTTTTTACGATATAGACACCGATATCGTGGAATGAAGTTGCTGCACGGTCAATCTCTTCCAGCGAAGATACCGCAATCTTGAACTTACGTGGCAGGAAAGCAAATTCCGGGTGGAAAGTTGACCATTGACGGATCAATTCACAGGTCGGACGTGGATCTGCAATTTCACCTGCCACCACACCTGCATACTGGTCAGTGGTAGTATTACGGATACAGTTCCCTGAAGTCTGGATCGCATGCATTTGCACGGTTGCCAGTTCAGCCAGCATATCAGGCACGTTTTCTAGTGCAGGCCAGTTAAACTGGATATTCTGACGGGTTGAAACGTGTGCATAGCCACGATCATACTCTTTCGCCAGATCAGCCACTTTACGAAGTTGTTTAGAATTCATCAGGCCATAAGGTACCGCAATACGCAACATAGGCGCATAACGTTGTACATAAAGACCATTTTGAAGGCGGAGCGGACGGTATTCATCTTCCGTCAATTTGCCCGCTAAATAACGTTCCGTCTGGTCACGGAACTGTGCAACACGTTCATTAATCAGTTGCTGATCGAAATCAGTATATAAATACATGGCGTACAGCTAGTAGTTTCTATTATATCGTCGGCAAGGATAACGACATTGAATCTATCAATAAAATGCTTTTTATACATATTTCATAGCGATTTTATTGATAAGCCTAGCAAACTTTCAATGATATAAAGCTTTAGATCAGCTTCTTCTGATTTTTAACGTGAATGATTTATTTTTTAAATCTTTAGCAGTTTTTTTCATAAACCAAAATGAGAAAGTCGCTCAATTACCACTCTTTGGTTTCGCCTAAAGCCTGACCAATAAATTGATATCGCATAGTTGATCTTGAAAACTTGATCGGGCAAGCCAGTTGAGCTTCGGTTTGCTCCCGCTGATCAGCTTTAACTGGCACCTGCACCACCCATTCACGTTGCTGCGCCAGCTCAGAATGCAGGGCTTCATCAAGCTTCAATACAGGTTCAACACAGAAATCTGCCTGAGAAAATAAGGCTTGCCAGTGAGATAGAGGTTGGACAATGATTTTATCGCGAATCGCCTGTTTCACTAAAGCATGATCTTCAGGTGCAAAAGAAGCACCTTTTTCCAGAAGAATCGGCAAATCCAGCAATTGTGCCAGACCTTGCATGAATTGAGGCTCCAGACTGCCTATTGATAGATAGCGATTATCCTGAGTTTGATAATAGTCATAAAAGGTACCACCATTTAAGTAACCTGATTCTATCTGCTGATGCTGATTACCCGCCAGACTAGCAGAAGCTGCCATATTATTTAATGTCGCCGCGCAATCGGTCATGGAAATATCAATATATTGTCCCTGACCACTGCTCTGCCGCTCAATCACCGCTGCCAGAATGGCAACCAGTGCATGCATAGAACCGCCCGCGACATCAGCAATCTGGATTCCCATTGCCGGTGGGCCGCTTTCAATCCGGCCACTATGTCCAGCAATCCCAGATAAAGCCAAATAGTTAATGTCATGCCCTGCCCGATCTTTATATAGACCCGTTTGGCCATAACCGGTAATCGAGCAATAAATTAAGCGTGGGTTGAGCGCACTGAGCGTTGGATAATCCAGACCAAGCCGTTGCATCACACCTGGACGAAATTGTTCTACAATAATGTCATAATCTGCAATTCGGGATTTAATCTGTTCAATATGTTCGGGATTCTTTAAATCCAGTGCGACAGAATGTTTGTTTCGGTTCAGATAATTATGCATTGTGGCCTGTCCATGTGCAAAAGGTGGCATTAAACGCACCAGATCAGGACGTGTGGGTGATTCAATATGCACAACTTCTGCACCCATGTCTGCAAGATATAATGTGGCAAATGGACCGGGCAATAATGTAGAAAAATCTAATATTTTCAAACCTTTTAATGCATATGACATTGGAGTTATTACTCTATTTATATCGCTTTTTGTCTCATCATAAGAACATAAATGTCCAAAAACAATGTCATGTTCAGCCATTTACCTTGATAGTTTCGGCAATTTAACATGTAAGAAAATGGTAATTGGATTCTTGTAAATTGCCATTGATTTTTTATTTTTTGTCATTTAGGTCAAATATTAGTGAACATTAAAGAGACTGAAGGATTAAACATGAGTCGTGATACGATCAGTATCCATTTCGTCAATGCAGCCTTATACGGCGTTAAGCGCCTGGGCATGGATGTCGATACTTTATTGTCTCACGTTGGGATTGAAGCCGAGCTTCTGCATCAGCCGAAGGCCCGTATTTCGCCTGAACAATATACCCGTTTTATCAAGATGCTCTGGATGGTGACCCAGGACGAACATGTCGGCTTTGACAAACAGCCGCGTCGTCTGGGCACTTTCGCGATCATGTGTCAGCTGATTATCCATGCCAAAACGCTGGGCGATGCACTCGAGCTTTCTTCTCAATTCTACAAACTCTTTGGTGATGACTGGTCTGTAACCCTGGAACGTGACAAGCATGAAGCGCGCCTGGTTCCCCTGATCCCAAATTCGATGGATCCGGAACACTTTATTACTGAAAGTATGTTGATGATCTGGCATGGTCTGGCATCGTGGTTAATTGAACGTCGTCTGCCGCTGGAACGTGTACATTTCAGCTACCCTCGCCCTGAGCATGCAGATGAATACGATGCGCTGTTCTTTGCACCTGTGATGCAATTCGATATGCCGCGTACTGAAATTACCTTTGCAGCGGATTATCTGGATTTGCCAATTCGCCAGAATGAAGAAACGCTGGAAGAATTCCTGAAAGCAGCACCTGCTCAACTTCTAGTTAAATTTAAAAATACCAACTCGCTGACTTCGCGGATCCGGGATGTATTGAAGAGCCAGATCGGTGAAGAAATGCCGACCTTGAATGATGTCGCATCAATGCTCTACCTTTCTCCACAAACCTTGCGTCGCCGTCTGGCTGCTGAAGGCAAGAGCTATCAGGGCGTGAAAGATGCACTGCGCCGTGATGCCGCAATTCACTTATTGCTTAATCCGGATCTGACTCTGGAAGATGTTGCACAACAGGTCGGCTTTAGTGAAACCAGTACTTTCCACCGTGCTTTCAAAAAATGGACAGGGGTAACACCAGGCCTATACCGTCAGTTACACGGTTACCATTAAAAACCTTGCTCTAAAAATGTATACTTGAAAAGTATCGTTTATTAAGCGCTACAAGCCCCTAGCCCAAGCTCCAGACTTGGGCTTTTTTATACCCGCTTTTTATTCATCAAGACTGACCAAATTGCTCAAATGATCTGGTCCGTTCTCGTCATTGCACTTCAAGATTTAATCATTACACTCGAAGCATTAGAACAATTTCAGTAAAGCAAGAAAAGGATATTGTATGAGCGAGGCCTATATTATTGATGCCATTCGCACGCCACGCGGAAAGGGAAAAAAAGACGGATCATTACATGAAGTTAAACCAATTAGTTTACTGACTACGCTCTTAAATGAACTGAAAGAACGCCATAACCTGGATACATCTCAGGTGGATGATATTGTGCTGGGCTGTGTGACTCCAATCGGTGATCAGGGTGCAGACATTGCCAAAACTGCTGCAATTGCCGCAGGTTGGGACAATGATGTGGCTGGCGTTCAGATCAACCGTTTCTGTGCTTCGGGTCTGGAAGCTGTAAATCTGGCAGCACAAAAAGTTCGTTCAGGCTGGGAAGATCTGGTCGTTGCGGGTGGTGTTGAATCCATGTCTCGCGTTCCGATGGGTTCTGATGGCGGCCCGTGGGCATTAGATCCTGAAACCAATATGGCTTGCGATTTTATTCCACAAGGCATAGGGGCTGACCTGATCGCGACCATTGATGGTTATAGTCGTGCAGATGTAGATCAATTCGCCGAGCAATCACAAAAGAAAGCGGCAGCAGCCCAAGCGAATGGTTATTTTGATAAATCTATTATTCCAGTGAAAGATAAAGCTGGCGTCGTGATTCTAGACAAAGATGAATTCATTAAACCGACAACAACTGTAGAAGGCTTAAGTGCATTAAAGCCAAGTTTTGCAACGATGGGCCAGATGGGCTTTGATGCTATCGCCCTACAGAAATATCCGGAAGTAGGCTCTGTAAACCATGTCCACCATGCAGGTAATTCTTCAGGCATCGTAGATGGTGCAGCAGTCGTATTACTTGCCTCCGAACAGGCAGTGCAACAGCAAAATCTCAAGCCACGCGCCAAAGTACTGGCAACAGCGCTAGTTGGTGCCGATCCAACCATTATGCTGACCGGCCCTGCCCCGGCTGCACGTAAGGCTTTAGCCAAAGCTGGACTCACCATTGATGACATCGATCTGTTTGAAGTCAATGAAGCTTTCGCTGCTGTGGTGATGCGCTTTATCAATGAAATGAAAGTTGATCCTGCCAAAGTCAATGTTAATGGTGGTGCCATTGCCATGGGACATCCACTTGGTGCGACCGGTGCCATGATTCTAGGCACTTTACTGGATGAACTGGAACATCAAGGTAAGAAACGTGGACTGGCCACCCTGTGTGTAGGTGGTGGCATGGGCATCGCAACCATTATTGAGTTGGTATAAGGGGATCAGCATGAGCGCAATTCAATATCAAAAAACTGAAGATCATATTGTCATTCTGACCTTTGATTCTCCGAACCAGTCCGCCAATACCATGAATGCCGACTTTCGTACGGCTCTGGAAGAAGTCGTTGCCCAGTTACAGGCTGATGAACAGATTGCCGGAATTATTTTCCGATCAGCTAAAAAAACGTTCTTTGCTGGCGGTGATCTGGATGAGTTAATTCAGGCGACGCCTGAACATGCCACGGAATTCTTCAATATGATTGAAGACATGAAAGCCAAACTGCGTTATATAGAAACGCGTGGCATTCCAGTAGTGGCAGCTTTAAATGGCACCGCACTCGGTGGTGGCTGGGAAATCGCTTTATGTGCCCATCATCGTATTGCGCTGAATGATGCCAAAACCAAGTTTGGTTTGCCTGAAGTCACTTTAGGCTTGCTGCCAGGCGGTGGTGGTATTGTCCGTATGGTTCGTCTGCTAGGCCTGCAAAATGCCTTACCTTTGCTGACGGAAGGCAAACAGTTCAGTGTAGAAAAAGCCAAGTCTTTGGGACTGGTACATGACACCGCTGAATCGCTAGATGAATTACTTGAAAAATCTGTAGCCTGGATTAAACAACATCCGCACTCCCAACAGCCTTTTGATGTAAAAGGTTACAAAATTCCGGGAGGCTCTCCTTCTTCGCCTGCCGTCGCACAGATGCTTGCCATTGCTCCTGCGATGCTGCGTGATAAAACCAAGGGCTGCTATCCAGCTCCTGAAGCCATTTTATCCGCTGCGGTTGAAGGCGCTCAGGTTGATGTTGATACTGCATTGAGAATTGAGTCGCGTTATTTCACCTATCTCGCCACTGGCCAGATTTCCAAGAACATGATCGGTACGTTCTGGCATGGCATGAATGCCATCAAGTCGGGTGCCAGCCGTCCTAAAGACTTTGCGCCATGGAAAGCTACTAAAGTAGGTATTTTGGGCGCAGGCATGATGGGTGCAGGTATTGCCTATGTCACTGCCAGCAAAGGCATTCAGGTGGTACTGAAAGATATTTCGGTCGAAGCTGCGGAAAAAGGCAAAGCGTATAGCCAGAAATTACTGGATAAAAAAGTGGCTCAAGGCCGCTTAACAGCCGAAAAACGTGACCAGATTTCAGCTCTGATCCATGCTACTGCGAGCATGGCAGATTTAGCAGGTTGTGACCTGATTATTGAAGCAGTATTTGAAAATCAGGAACTCAAAGCCAAAGTTACTCAGGAAGCAGAGCAATATTTATCAGCCAACGGTGTAATGGCATCCAATACCTCAACTCTACCCATCAGTGACCTAGCTCAAGCCTCTCAGAATCAGGCAAATTTTATCGGTCTGCATTTCTTTAGCCCAGTCGACAAAATGCAACTGGTCGAGATCATTAAGGGGAAAAATACTTCAGCAGAAACACTGGCCAAGGCATTTGACTATGTGCAGCAAATTGGCAAGCTACCGATTGTAGTGAATGACAGCCGTGGCTTCTTTACTAGCCGTGTCTTTGGCACCTTTGTACAGGAAGGATTACGTTTGCTTGCCGAAGGTGTGCATCCAGCTCGTATTGAAATGGCTGCGCTGAAAGCCGGTATGCCAGTCGGACCACTTGCTATTCAGGATGAAGTCTCTCTGACGCTTTCTGAGCATGTAGCTGCAGAAAGCCGTAAGGCTCTGGCTACACAAGGCAAAGAACGTCCAAGCACCGATGCGGATGCCGTGATTCAAACCATGATTCATGAGTTTAACCGTAAAGGCAAAGCTGCTGGTGCAGGTTTTTATGACTATCCTGAAGGGGGCAAAAAGCAGCTATGGTCTGGCTTGGAGCATTGGTATAAAGAAGTGGATATTTCTGAACAGGAAATGATAGACCGCTTCCTGTTTGTTCAAGCCCTCGATACTGTGCGCTGTCTGGAAGAAGGTGTGCTGGAGTCAGTGGTCGATGCGAATATCGGGTCAATCTTTGGAATTGGTTTTGCCGCCTGGACGGGAGGTGCTGTGCAGTTCTTGAACCAGTATGGTTTAACCAAAGCCTTGAATCGTGCTGAAATCTTGGAACGTAAATATGGCGAACGTTTCAAAGCGCCACAGTTACTCAAACAGAAAGTTGCTGAAGGCCAGCGTTTTTAAAACATGAGTCTAAAAAGAGGAGCTTAGCTCCCATTGCTGTCCCATAGTTTGCTTTAAATAAAAAAACCTGAGTCCTAACAGTTAAAATATGAGTGCAAACAAACACTTTAACGACCAGGATTCAGGTTTTGTCCCATCAGAATACCGTATTTCATGAGCTAATTAAACCTGTTGTGCGACAGGATTTTGAACAACTTGCTAAAGTACACCATGTTGGACAGAAATTTAGAGCGGCTTCCCGGTGGGATCAGTTTATTGCCATATTAATGTCTCAATTCTC